>NZ_JBXPBS010000002.1:0-80356 GCF_056934375.1 Glutamicibacter sp. BS14
CAGTGTCCGCTTGCAGGTTTCTTTCCCAGATGCTGGGGTCGCTAGTCATAGGTTTTATTGTCCTTGGTGTGCTGGGGATATGGCTAAGTGAGGGGCTTGGTTGCCCCTCACTTAGCCGGTTATTTACTTATCGGGTGTGCTGGCCGATTTCGGTAGCTTCCCGCTGGTGAACAGTCGCCGTTGCAAGTGTGAGAGCCGGTGTTCCGGGTCAATGGCTAGTGCCTGATCCAAGAACTTCATCGCTTCGGTGCCCTGTCCGGCCATCCAGCGAGTCCATCCCAGCGCTGCCAAAACGTTAGGGCGGTCATCGCCGGCCAGGAACTCTAGCGCCTCGTAGAGCATCGCTGCGCCGGCATCGAAGATCTTCCGATCAGCGATCAGCGTATCTCCCATGAGCAGCTCGGCCAGCTCCTGCTCGGTGCTGGCGGTTCCGGCCAGTGCTGCGGTGGCGGTGTCGCGTCCCATGCGCAGGGCGTAGGTTCCGGCGATCCAGCCGGCCATGTCCTCGGTGACTTTCCCGTGATCGAGGTAGCGGGCGATCTGGTGCATCATGTCGTTGCCGAGCTGAAGGGCGATGCCAGTAATACCCCGGGCTTGAATGCTCAGGTAGTCCTCCCCCGCCATCTGCGCGATGCGGTCAGCCTTGGCATCCATGGTGGCCTCGGTGGCTTCGGTGCACTGCGGTGCATCCTCGGCCAGCCGAAGCGATCCGGTGGCCAGCATAGCTTCGAGGGTGAACGGGTTGGTGTAGACCTCGGCGTAATCCACTGCGTCGGTACTGTCCCCGTCGTAGTCCATGATCTGCCCGTTGGTGACCAGAACAGCCTTGGCGATGGGTGCGCCTGCTGAGTCAAGGCGCTGGCTCAGTTCGTCGTACTGGGCGAACGTCATAGCCTTGTCGCCCTCGTAGCTGACCAGAATGGTCGCATCGATCGGCTCACTAATCGAGGCGAGAATCCGAATCACTGACGAGGCGAACTCCGAAGCTTCGGTCTCAGGGTGTGCGTCGATGCGCAGGGTGGCCAGTACCGAGCTGTTGGCGCAGAGTACCAGCACGATGGAATCGGTGGGGTCAAGGTGCAGGGCTGCGCGCACGAGGCTCGCAATCCCTACCTTGTCATTAATGGTAGCCATGGTGACTGCCTTTCCTTGGTTCTCAACTGAGGCCCGAGCTGGTCTTTCCAGCATGGGTTCCTATCCCCTGTTGATACTTCAATTCTAGCAGTTTGCTATCTTGCTAGCAAGCTAGTTTGCTGTTTATATTGAAAGATGTTTGCTATCTTTCAAGCATCCTAGAAAACTTGCTTAACAGGTCAACGCAACTTTTACGCGTGATTGCATGGGTTCCCCTTGTTCCGATACATGCCAAAATGCACGCCTGAAAGTTCTGTCAGGGGTGGGCGCTAGTCCATCGCGTAGCGACGCGCAGCGCCCTTGACTGGGCTTTCAGACGTGCAACAATCGGGCATCGGGGCAAGGAAAACCCCGCTTAGAGAATGTCGATCTTATCCGGCCGGAATCCTGACCAGTGATCTTGATCGGTGACCACGACAGGGGCTTGCCCGTATCCCAACGATCGGACATATTCGAGCGCTTCTGCGTTCTGGCTGATGTCGATCGTTTCGTACTTGATGCCCTTTTTGTCTAGCGCCCTATAGGTGGCGTTGCACTGGACGCAAGAAGGCTTGCTGTAGACGGTGACAGTCGATTTCATGGCTTTCTTCCTAGTGCTAGGCCTGGGCTTCCAGGGCGGTGATTTCTTGGGGACTGAGCTTGTAGGCAAAACTGCATTGTCCGAATGCTGTCGCTGCTGCGCTGGCTTCTACCTCCGTGTCATAGAATCCGAGAATTTCCGTGACTGGGCAGTTCAGCACGACATAAGGGGCAACGGTAGTCATTGGTGATCTGCTTTCAGGGGCGTGGTGCCCCGCCTTTCGGCGGGGCGGTTGGCTAGTCGTTGGGTAGTCCGCGATATTTTTCGGGTAGCTTCTCGAACTGCTCGGGGACTCCTTCAGGGCCGTCGCTCTGTCCGGTCTTCCAGAAGAAGTGCGCGTCGCGGTCTATGGCTTCCTTGCACGCTTCCAAGTTGTCGAAATACTTGGTGGTGGTGTCGCCTTCAACGTAGAGGCCGTATCCGAAGTGGCGCTGTCCGCTGACATCCTGGGCTTGTCGGGCGAAACCGATGATGTAGGGCCATGCGCCGAAGTCGTAGCCTTCACCTCCCCACTGCGAGATGACCGTCCAGCCTGCTTTCTCGGCGGTTTCGATGTAGTCGTAGCCGTCTCCTGCGCAGTCATCGAGTGGCAACTGCGGGCCGGCGAATTCGATGCTAGTCATTGTGACTGCCTTTCCTTGGTTCTCAACTGAGGCCCGAGCTGGTCTTTCCAGCATGGGTTCCTATCCCCTGTTGATACTTCAATTCTAGCAGTTTGCTATCTTGCTAGCAAGCTAGTTTGCTGTTTTTATTGAAAGATGTTTGCTATCTTTCAAGCATCCTAGAAAACTTGCTTAGCAGGTCAACGCAACTTTTACGCGTGATTGCATGGGTTCCCCTTGTTCCGATACATGCCAGAATGCACGCCTGAAAGTTCTGTCAGGGGTGGGCGCTAGTCCATCGCGTAGCGACGCGCAGCGCCCTTGACTGGGCTTTCAGACGTGCAACAATCGGGCATCGGGGCAAGGAAAACCGGTACCAGGTTTCGGGCACCAAAAGGCGAACCCGACCGCATAGGAAGGCGGTCGGGTTCGGTTTGCTTCCAAGGAAAGGAAGTGAATCTATTGTCTCACGGGCGGCTTAAGCACGCTTCTCGAGGAATTCTTGGAGAGCTTGTGCCACGAGAACCTGCTGCTTGATGTCATTAGCCGCAGCGTAGAGCTTGATCTGAGTATGCAGCTCTTTTGGTATCCGCACGTTGAGCGGCTTCATCTCCGGCTCATTTGATTCTGGGGTCCTGAAGCTCTCGCTCACCGAGGCAGTCTTCTCGGTTGAAGTTTTCGCAGCTGGCTTCATCTTGTCTTTAAGGCTGCTCATGACAGTGCCTCCATTAGTTCCTTGGCCACTTCTTCATAGCCCATCAGGTCGGTGGGAATTTCGCCTGGAATAGTCTTGAATGCCTGGCGGTGCTTGATTCGGGTGTCGAACAGGGCCAGGTCGCTGTCTTCCAGGAATTCCAAGCTATCCCGGAGTGCGACCGTTTGTTCGTTGACCTTGGTGAAAAGGGCAATCCGCGCGGTGTCGGCCGGCAAGTTCGCGTTCGTGGCGACCAGTCGCCGTAGATCCATGACTGCTGGCTCTGTTGGCATGATGACCACATCAGCAATCTTGATTGCGGCATCGATAGTCGCCGGATCTCCTGGGGGAGTGTCGATGATGACGAAATCCGTGGTGCTCTTGCCAGCAAGCCGCTTCAGTTTAGCGATGTTCACAATCTCGACCGGGAATGGCAGCGGAGTTCCAGCCTCCTGAGCGTCTTCAGCCCATTCAGTGGCAGAACCCTGCATGTCGGTATCCCAGAGCTCGACAGTGAAGCCCAGGACAATGAGTGCACAGGCGAGATAGATGGCGCTGGTCGTCTTGCCTACGCCGCCTTTGGTTTGCACGAGTGCAATGGTTGTTGCCACATTCGCCTCCTAATCATTTGCACGCAAGTTATTTTGCATGCAATATCGTAAAATCGCAAGCTATCTTGCAATTTTTCTACCTAAGCATAAGATTACTAGTTTGCTAGCATTCACGCAAACTATTTTTCAAAATAGCTAGCAAAATTCCTTTATGGGCTTGAGTTTATCTGACGGAGCGGGGGAGTAGCCTAGGCTCGTTATGCCTGAGGAACTTGTGGACGTGTTTTTACGCCGGCCGGTGCGCCCTGGAAGATTCGGCGGGGCGGCCGTGTCTGGCAGGTGGTGGTGGAGCCAACCTGTCATTTTGAGCGGGTCGCCTGGTGGGAAGACCTGACCTTCAAGGTCAGGAAGGGAGCTGCCGACAGAATCGACTATGCCGTATGGCTGGTACAGGTGAGGCTAGGGGCTAATCCGAGGTCGGATATTTTGACCTGGGAGCTGGTGGAGCATCCACGCCTTGGTTCCTGGTCTGTGCGCGAGGTGTCCTAGATTCGTTAGGTCTAGGTGACATTTCGACCTATCGCGGCGGCAAAAGCTACTAAGAATCCGAGCAGGACTGCTGCATACAACCAACGTAATTCTGTTGTTTGTGGTTGGTTTTCTTGGCTAAATCTGTAGTGGCCGCGCGCTGCCGCGCCCATCACGAGGATTGTTCCTGCGGCGCTGGTGTAGATCCAGCCGTCACGTCCTGGCGTGACGAAAAGAAATACCAGATAGATAAGTCCAAAGATTATTGCGGCGCGCGCCTGGGTTAGATGGTGCGTTGCTTGTTCTGGGTTTGGTGCCATGAGTGCTGCTTTCTAGAGATCCGTGCACATGTCATGCTCGCGTGTCGTGTGATAACTCGAGTACTAAACGTGTGGCTTGTGTGCGGTCGGTCGTTTGGTTCCTGCTGTCCATCATGTGTGCGAAAAAGCAGCGGAGCGAGAGGGCTTTTTTCGTGCCCATGTGGGCAGGAGGCTAGGAACATGCCCCGGTTCGGCGTGCGGCAGCCAGGGCTGCGCGTGCGGCTGCGGCGCCGCGGGAAGCGGTGCTGCGCAGTTGCGGGCGCTGCGCGGCTTGTTTGGCGCGGCGTTCGGTTGCGGCTCGGGCGGCGGCGCGTGCGTGGTTGCTGGCTGCTGCTGCTCGCTGGGATCGGCTGAGCGTGATTTCTCCGGTGGCGGTGCGCCATTGGTTCATGCGGTGCAGGATCGCTGCGCGCAAGATCCGGCAGTAGTCGATGTAGGACTGAGTTTCACGGTTGTGCTGGGGTAGTGCTCCCCAGGCTTCCTTGCCGTGCAGTCCTGGTGTGGTGCGCCATTCGAGGGCGTGTTGGATATCTGAGATTGTCCATCCGTTGGAGAAGAAGGGTTTGAACATGTTGAGCACGTTTTTCTTGGAAAAACGGGCAAAATCTGGCATCCGACGCAAGATTTCAGCGGCAGCCGATAGTCCCTGTCCTCTAGAGCTGATCGTTCTGTGAGCTGGCCACAGTTCGACTGGTCGATGATCGGCTTGGTGAGTTCGCACGGCGGAGCCGTGCCTTGGGTTGATTGTGCCGCGTAGCGGCTCATTGTGAGTGTTTTCTTCGCGCGTGCGCGTGTAGGAACTTACTTCGTAAGTGGTTAACCCCCCTACGGGGAGGGGTTCTAAGTTATTTCCACAGGCAGTGTTGTTGGGGGTTTGGTGGGTTGGTCGGGTAGCGGTGGTGTCTTCGGCGTCTTGGTGGCGTAGTCCGAGGCCGATAGGGCGGCAGATGACGTAGACGGGGGCTTCGTTGGTAGCTGGTTGGCCGGCTTTGGCGGCGTATTGTGCGCTGCGGCCGGAGGCGACGATGCCGAGGATGCCGTGGGTGCGCAGGAAGCGTAGGGCGTTTCCTACGGTGGCGCGGGATACGCGTGCTTTGGTGGCGATGGTGTCCCAGGTGATGCGCACCGTCATGCTGTCGTGGTCGGTGTAGCGAAGGAGGACCCAGAGCACGGCGAGGATGTTGCGTTTGCAGTCTTTGCGGCGTTCGAGCAGGGCGTCGAGGGTGCGTGTGGCGCGCCAGGCTTGGGCGGTGTGGTCGATTTTCTTGCTGCCGTTGGGGATGGCCCAGTTGATGGCGCGGGGGGAGGTTTCCTGGGCGCGCGAGACCCGCTTGATGTGCAGGGGTGCGGGGGTGCGGGCGTGTTTGGTGGCGAGGGCTTCTTTGCCCGCGTTGAACTGCGTCTTGCCTTTGGCGCTGAAGGTTTGGGGGGTTTCAGCTTTGGTGAAAGGACGGTGTCCTTTGGTGGTGTGGGCGAGGATTGCGGCGATGCGCCCGTCGGTGGGGCGGGTGCACCAGCGTGGTTTTGTGGTGTGGATCGCGGTGTTTTGCGGCGTTTCTTTGGTGCTGGTGCTTGATTGGGCGCGCGGAGGCGCTACTATAGACACATAAGTCCTTTTCTCTTTGGAGGGTAAAGGAAGGGGAGCATCCGGCTTGGTAACCGGAAGCTTCGTGGTAAATCTCGATCTGGGAACTTTGGCGAGCTACACAGATCGGATTCAGAATTTCAGTCCCGCGCATTGCGCGGGCTTTTCTGTTTAAGGCTTAGTCGATAGGCAGGTGGCCTTCCTTGCTATCGTTTTGGGGAACCCATGTTGGAAGTCCTCGGTCGTCATATTCCAAGGTCTCCACCATGAGGTCGAAGAATGCGGCGGCTGACATGCCAGCTTTCTTCGCAAGATCCGCGAAATGCTCTTTATTTTCGCGCTCGACCTTCCACCCCATCGGCGTAGGGTGTTTCATGGTGCCATAAGCGCGGCCATGCGGATTCTTCATATAAACATCCTATGGTTGCGCAACCAAGTTAATCGACTCGCGACACGCACAAAGTTTATTTTTCAGGTATCCGATAGTCACTGGATGCTGATAGAGGCGGATCTGAAGTAATTGTCTGGGTAGTTCTGTATCCCGGAGGCTCTCTTCGGTACTACGAATCTCTGAAGTATCTTTATCTTTATGGCGGGTTGGGAAGTGTCTATGCATCCCGAATGGGACATGATGTATGCAGCCGGACTGACGGCCCGCGAAATCGCCGACCGCTGCCACAAGGGGGTCACCACCATCCACGCGCATTTCCAGGCACGGGAAAGGTATGAACCCGGTACTCATGCCAAGCATGAAGCAGCATTGGCCGCTAGGGGAGTGGACCGCCCGACGGTTCGCTGACGCAAGAGACTGGCTGAGGTCCTGGAGTACTAGAAGACCCGAGACCGGCTTCCACGCCATGATGGGGATGAAGCAGAGCTCCAGTTGCACCGGTGGCTGCTCGAGCAGCGACGGGCCCACCGCAGCAATTCGCTGTCTCTCTCGAAGATCGTCCTGCTGGAAGACCTCACCGGTTGGAGCATCGATGCGCATCAGCGGCAGCTCGATGAGGGCTGGCGGGCGCGCCTAGCCTCGCTGGTGGAGTTCGCCGGAACCTATGATCGGACGCCGAGGTACCAGACCTATTCCACGGACCTGTTTCGTGCCATGTTTTGAGAACTGAAAATAGATATGGGTTTTGACCTGTAACTTTAGGGAACGCGCAGGCGCGATGTGGTTACTAAAAATAGGTGTTTCTGTACGCTGAAGAGCATGGGATCACGATATATACGCAAGGTTCGCACCGCTTGCGGCGCGATTGCAGTGCAAATCGTGGAGAAGAACGGCAGAACCGTCACCGGCATTGAACACCTCGGCTCCGCCAACACCGACCAAGACCTCGCGGTCCTGCTTGCTACTGCGAAAGAACGCCTGTTGCCTGGCCAGGGCACCCTCGATTTCAGCATCGAGCAACAACCTGCGGCCATGGATGATGTCCCGAACTGGACCGTTCAAAAGTTGCCCGTGGAAGCAGGAGCCGTCGGGCGGCCACGCAGCGCGCCGGTCGACGCTGACGCGAGAGTCATCGCATCCCCAGCTACGGAACTCTGGGAAATTCTTGAGGCCGCCTACGACCGACTGGGATTCAACATCCTGGATGACACAGCGTTCAAGGCCATGGTCCTGGCCAGGCTGATCGAACCGACCTCATAAGCAGATACCGTTCGTGTCCTCAAACACATTGATGCACCTCACCCGTCCTTGCGGACCCTGTTCCGCAGCCTGGGTGCCTGCATCGAGAAGGACTACCGCGATCAGCTGGCCAAGGCCAGGGTCGCCTACCGGTCGGCCACCGCGGGCTTGGCCTCCTTGGTGATGTATGACGTGACCACGCTGCATTTCGAGGCGAAAGACGAGGACAAGCTACGCAAGGTCGGCATGAGCAAAGAACGCCGCGTCGATCCGCAAATCCAAGTGGGATTGCTGGTTGACCCGTCTTGTTTCCCTTTGGAGCTGCATATGTTCGAAGGCAACAAGGCCGAAACCACCACGATTATCCCCGTCCTGGAAGCGTTCCAGGAACGCCACGGCCTCACCGACTTGGTGGTCGTCGCTGACGCGGGCATGCTTTCGGCCAATAATCTAAATGCGATTGAGGACGCGGGGTTCAGGTTCATCGTCGGATCCCGGCTGACTACGGCGCCCTACGACCTGCAGGAGCATTTCGATACCAAGGGCAACCGGTTCACCAACGGCCAGGTTCTTGAATCCACCCAGGTCATGGGTACCGGGAAGAACGGGCGGGAACGCAGAGTGGTGTATCAGTGGTCGGCCAAGCGGTTCGCGAGGGATAACCGGAATATCAACCTCATGGAACGCAAAGCCCTGGCGGTGGCCGAAGGGAAATCGCCGTTGAAGAAGGTGCGGTTCTTGAAGGTGACTGGGGCCGATAAAGAACTGGATGAGAAGGTCATTGAGCGGGCCAGGATGTTGGCTGGCTTGGAGGGTTACGTGACGAACCTGCCGATCGAATCGGTGCCTGCCACGCAGGTGATCGGTGCGTATCATGACCTGTGGCAGGTGGAGGCGTCGTTCAGGATGACGAAATCGGATCTGCGGGCCAGGCCGATCTTCCACCGTGAGAAGGATTCCATCGACGCGCATTTGACTGTGGTGTTCGCGGCGTTAGCTATCGGCCGGCATTTGCAGGAACTGACAGGGCTGCCGCTGAAGAGGTTGGTCACTGATCTGAAAGCCGCCAGGTCAGCGAAAGTACTGGTCAACGGGCAAGTGGTGACGTTCGCTGCGCAGATTCCTGAAGGCTTGGAGGAAGTGCTTTCGCGTCTTCGTGGTGGTTACTAAGGCGTTTGGCACGACACAGGACGGAGGCCGAACGGGTCCTCGGGATCTGGTTGCATGTGCAGCATCAAAGACGGGCATAGGGCACGCTGCTGCCGTGGCGTCTGGAGATGATGGATGCTGCGTTCCTGCACTGGCAGAGTCGGATGTGAATGCAACACCTCATTAGGCGTGACTTCTGAAAAGTTGGCTACCAGAAGTTTGCACGAAATTGCCGACCGATTTTGATGAAAAATTCATCGAAGATATCCACGAACATTTCCATAGCAATAGTTAGGGTAAAGTTTCTCCTAGTTTTTCACTCCTAAGAATTAGTGATTATGGGGAAGTCTTGAAAAAAATCGGTAAGGTAGTAATTTCTGGGTTGTTGTTTATTTCTTTACTAGCAGGAGCGACTCCGCCTGCGGTAGCTCATGCTCTCCCCGCCGCTACCACTCAGACAGATACGGTTGATCCTGTTTTGACTTCAGTCTCCATGAAGTCTGCAAAGACTCTTCGCCCAGGACAAACACCTACGTTTGAGTGGGTGGCCACCGATACCAGTCCAGTGCGAAACATGGCTTTCTGGATCTATGCGCCTGATGGCCGCATCAAATACGCGTACTCAAATTCATCAAACTTTGCTGGGAACAAATCAACGGGCACCGCCCAAACAAAACCTATCGATACCCTCACTTGGCCCGAGGGCAACTATCGAGTGGAATTCGCACAATTCGAAGACATCGCAGGAAACGGAGCCGACACCAGATACGGGCAGGCTCTCGGCCAGGGCGTTAAACTATCCACCCTCAACTTCACCGTTACCGGGACAGCTGCAGATACGGTTGATCCTGTTCTGACTTCAGTCTCCATGAAGTCTGCAAAGACTCTTCGCCCAGGACAAACACCTACGTTTGAGTGGGTGGCCACCGATACCAGTCCAGTGCGAAACATGACTTTCTGGATCTACGCACCTAATGGTGGCCAAATCAAATACGCGTACTCAAATTCATCAAACTTTGCTGGGAACAAATCAACGGGCACCGCCCAAACAAAACCTATCGATACCCTCACTTGGCCCGAGGGCAACTATCGAGTGGAATTCGCACAATTCGAAGACATCGCAGGAAACGGAGCCGACACCAGATACGGGCAGGCTCTCGGCCAGGGCGTTAAACTATCCACCCTCAACTTCACCGTTAGCCATGCGCCGCAGTTCGTAATTCCGAAAGCCGTTACATTTCTCGACCGACCGGGAAGCGCAGAGGATTCGTACGTTATACCCTCTACGGAAGGTGTGGACTATTTCGTAGGTGAGATCATTCCTGCGGGAACCTACAATTGGGAAGGTTCCATTTCTATCAGTGCCGAAGCGCAACCTGGATATGATTTGGCACCTGGAGCTCGTTCTCTTTGGGAATACACTTTTGATAGCTCACTGATTTTTTCTAGGCCTACTATTACTGGTATCCCAACAGTCGGCAACATACTGACAGCCGCACCAGGTGTTTGGGGACCCTCGGGAGTAAAACTCACCTATCAGTGGGCCGCGAACGGGGCCAACCTAACTGGGGCTACCAAGAACACCTTGCCTCTAACCGCAGATCTCGCAGGTAAAACCATCACTGTCAACGTCACTGGCACCCTCGCGGGATACACAAGCACAAGTAAAGCCAGTGCCCCGACGACTAAAGTTGCTCGTGGCTCGCTCGCTGTCTCTTCTCCAAAGATTACTGGTATCCCAACAGTCGGCAACATACTGACAGCCGCACCAGGTGTTTGGGGACCCTCGGGAGTAAAACTCACCTATCAGTGGGCCGCGAACGGGGCCAACCTAACTGGGGCTACCAAGAACACCTTGCCTCTAACCGCAGATCTCGCAGGTAAAACCATCACTGTCAACGTCACTGGCACCCTCGCGGGATACACAAGCACAAGTAAAGCCAGTGCCCCGACGGTAAAGATCGATCCGGGAATTGTTCTTGTTACGCCTCAAGCGCCCGAGATCGATCGAGTAACCGGTAGCTATACGATCCCATCGGTCGCAGGTGTGAATTATCTGGTTAACGGAGAGCCACAGCCATCAGGAACTTACGAATCTGGTTATTCAAAGGTTTCCATTGCCGCTGAAGCACAAACCGGATATGCCCTATCAGGTAAGGTTTCGTGGTCCTTCGATCTGCGTAAGACGATCGCAATTCCCGCAGAGCCGAAGGTAAATTACTCCACACTCGTCCTGACGATTCCTTCAGTTGATGGAGTCAGCTACTACGTCGACGGGGTGCATAAAAAGCCGGGATCCCATAAGTTCTCCACGCAGATTATCGTCACTGCAAAAGCTTCCGCTGCGAACTATCAAGTAACCGGAAAGTCATGGAAGTACGATCTTCGGACCACGGTGACGGCCTCGAAGCCAGTATTCGACGCCAAGAAGAACACGGTGAAGATCCCTTCCAAGACCGGCGTCGCCTACTACATCAACGGGACCAAGAAGAAGGCCGGCACCCACAAATACACCGGCACCGGCACCGTGAGCGCGAAGGCTTCATCCAACGGATACAAGCTCAAGGGCACCACGTCCTGGAAGTTCGATAACCGCAATTCGGTGACGGCCTCGAAGCCAGTATTCGACGCCAAGAAGAACACGGTGAAGATCCCTTCCAAGACCGGCGTCGCCTACTACATCAACGGGACCAAGAAGAAGGCCGGCACCCACAAATACACCGGCACCGGCACCGTGAGCGCGAAGGCTTCATCCAACGGATACAAGCTCAAGGGCACCACGTCCTGGAAGTTCGATAACCGCAATTCGGTGACGGCCTCGAAGCCAGTATTCGACGCCAAGAAGAACACGGTGAAGATCCCTTCCAAGACCGGCGTCGCCTACTACATCAACGGGACCAAGAAGAAGGCCGGCACCCACAAATACACCGGCAAAGTTACTGTGGTAGCGAAGCCTTCCAGCGGTGGCTACAAACTCCAAGGGACCAAGAGCTGGAGCACTAAGCTTTAATCGACCGAAACCTGCAACGAATACTAGATAGCTGGATTTCAGGTGAAAGCAGGTAGGAGTGCCTGCTTTCACCTGAAAACGTGCGGACTATCATCAAGACATTTACAGTCCACGCGCTACAGCTGCACCTGCGGCCAGCCACGCGCGTTGCGTGGCTGGCCGCAGCGCGTCATAGCGCAGGATACCGTCCACGATAGCTGGATCAAACGGAATAGTTGCTACGTCGCGGGCCAGGGTTTTGTAGCCATCGGCCACGCGCTTCACGTCGGCGGTAGTGGCTTTGGAATCTGCTTGGGTCACGACGGCTACGGCGTTTTGTGCCAGGGCGTGAGCCTTGTCGTTTTGCTGCGCGAGCGCTTCCAGCAGCAGGGCACCGGCTTCGGCGTGGTCATCACGGGTGGTGGTTGCCACGACAAGCTGGTCAGTGTGGTCGATCATGCGCCGCCACATCGGATCTGATTCGTCGTTTCCTGAGTCGATGAAGATCAGCCGGTAGTACTTCGAGGCCACCCGGTGAATTGCGTCCACGTCTTCGGCGTCCACGCGCTGTGCGCTGGCCAATTCCATTGGCTTAGAGCGCAGCACGTCGAACCGGTCTCGGGTCTGGTGGTGCACGAAATGGGCTAGGTCTGCGGATTGTGCCCCGGTGCCTAGGAGCTTTTCTGATTCAGGTAGCAGCTCCAACAAGGTCGCCTCGTGCGGGCCTTGCTCGGTGCGCCAGCCCAGGGTGCCTCGGGTTTGGTTATTGTCCCAAGCCAGTACACCTGCCCCGCCGTAACGGGCGAAGATCGCACTGAGCAGGACGGTGGTGGGGGTTTTCCCTGCCCCTCCTTTGCCGTTGACAATGGCGATGGTGCGTGGGCCTGGCCAGTGCTGGCTCACGGCCTGCACATCTGCACGTTCGGCGCGTTCGTCCTCGCTCGGGGCCATGCGGATGCCCATGCGGGTCATGGTGCCGCGCCAGCCTTTGGTGGCTGGTTCTTCGACTTGTTCCTGGGTTAGGAAGCTTTGCCGCGCTTCGCGGCGCGTTGCCGGGCGCTGTCCTGGGTAGGAGACTTCTTGGCGAAGGGGTTATCTTGGGGGGCTTTAGCTGCCGTAGCTGGCTGCGGCGTAGTTTGTCCTTGGGGTGCCTTTGCTTGCACGGTTTCCATTGCTGGTTCTTCCCCTTCGGCGGTAGGTTCCGTTGAGGCCGGTGCCTCGGACACTGGCTGTTCTGGTGTTTCCTCAGTGTCTTGTGCGGCCGCTTGGTCAATGACTGCTGGTCGGTGGTGGCCACATGGGTTACTGGGCTATCAGCGCGGCGGCGTGCTGGTTTCTCTCGGCGCTGCGGTGGGTTCGTCGTGTCAGGCTCGGGGTCTGAGGAAGATCGGTACGGAAATTCACGCTAACGACATCCCGGTGTCGATCCTGGCGTGGATAGGGCTCGCGAAAAAGCGAAATGCCCGACGCAAAGCTTTCGCAGTGTGGGGCAACGGATGAGAGCCGCACGTCATCTTTCGGTGGTGGCAGGAAGAGGTCACGGAGTGATTGTGCCGGTTTTCTTGCGTTGGCCGCGTTCAACGGCCCGGTAGATGGTGGATCGGCTGATGGAGAATAGTTCTGCCATTTCGGTCATGGTGTGTTTGCCGGCATCGTGCAGTTCGAGGAGGTGTGTTTCTTGTTTCACGGTGAGTTTTGGCTGTTTTCCCCGGAGTCGGCCGTTGGCCTTGGCAACCTTCATTCCTTCGCGGGTGCGCATGCTGATGAGGTCGGGTTCGAACTCAGCGATCATCGCCAGGACGTTGAACAGCAGTTTGCCCATTGGGTCGGTGGGGTCGTGGACGGAACCACCGATGCTGAGTCTGATTTCGCGTCTGGCGAGGTCGTCGGCTATCTCGTGGGCGTCTCGGACGGACCGGGCCAGGCGGTCGAGTTTGGTAACGACGAAGGTATCTCCGGCCCGGCAGGCGGCGAGGGCTTCGTGAAGTCCTGCGCGATTCTTGTTCCTGCCGGTAAAGCCATGATCAACATAGACGCGTTCGGGTTCAACGCCGAGGGATGCCAGGGCATCACGCTGGGCGGTGAGGTCTTGCTCCTCCGTGGACACGCGTGCGTAACCGACCATGATCTTAGACATGTAGATCAGTGTGTCACATAGGGATCCTTCACCGGACAGTTCACCGTACACCCTATACGGACACTTCATAGGTCACCATTAGCAAAGCAGCAGGTCAGCGGTTGGCGTGTCCGGTGGAGGACCGGCTTACGGGACACTTCCATCGAAGGTCACTTGAGCCTCTTCAACAACTCAAAAGTATTGGAAAATTTTCTGTAGCCCATTGATCTTTTCGGTGCTAGATTCGAATCATGTTCCATTCATAAAGTTTTCTCGCAACTAGTTCAGAAGACCTACGAATGGATTTGTCATGCCCTCCGACGTTTTACAAGCTGTTCTTCAGCACGCAGATTTCACTCCCGCCGTTTCTTCGTACGCAGATATTTGCCATGCAGATTCATCATCCCCGGCAGCACTAGCTGATGCGTATTTCGCAGCATACCCACCTGGCATTGCGGCCGGAACTCTTGAAGAAGCGCAATCCGAGATGGAAGAAACCTTCGCTCACGAGTATGGGCAGCTCCTCGAAAATTCTTCTTTTGTCGCAATGCAACAGGGAACGCCGATTGGGGCGATCTTTGTTGTCAAGGAGTCGATCTGGGATGAAGACTTACTCGGCCCATTCATCATCGATCTTTTTGTTGATCCTCGGCATCAGGGGCATGGACTGGGCCGCACCTTGATTGCCGCTGCCATGTCTGCGTGTAAGAAGCATGGCGCGGACACGCTGAGTCTCCGGATCGGTGATGGAACTTCCGGTGCTGCGCTGGAGCTATATAAGCGATTTGGGTTCCTCGAATTGGCCTAACCGAATAGCGGTGGTGTCATACGTCGGATAAACGAGGCATGACACCACCACAAGCTTCCATGCAGTGATTTCCTCAACATGCCCGGTCAAGGTTCCTCTTACGGACGCGCAAACGCACTGAAAGGGACTTTGGTTCCAGATCCGGAACAAGAGGCTTAACGAAAGAAAGGGCCCACCATCGTGGGCCCTTCAATACCTTCTATGCACCACGCTGCCTATTCGAATGGCGAACCATTGAACAGAGGACCGATCCCGTAGTGCCCCTGTAGTCTACTACTTATGCCTGAAGGATTACCACATGCCAATGCTCCCACTCCCAGGCAGGCCATCGCATGGCTATCGCAACACCGCTACGACAAGTATCTGGCGTTGGCCTCAGGTGATCACTCGCTGGCCATGGAAATCTACTCCTGGAACTCTGAACTCTCTTCGGCAATCCTTCGCGATCTAGCCCATGTGGAAGTCGCAGTTCGCAACGCCCTTGACGGTCAGTTGGCACCGACTTTTCCCGACTGGGCAGCACAACCAACGCCCGGCTGGCTGCAACTGCAAAACGGTACGCAAAGGGTCCGCATGCGACAGCAAAAATTAAACAACGACGGCCTGAAACTACTCCGCCAAGCCCAACGTGACGTCGGAGCGGCTGCCACCCACGGTATGGTCATTGCCAGGCTCTCATTTGGCTTCTGGCAATTCCTCATCACGCCGAGAGTCCGAGAAAGCACGCTCTGGACCCCCTATCTACATCGGGGTTTCCCACGCGGCACAGCCCGGGCGGACGTCTCCAGGTTTCTCGAATCGGCAGTAAGTTTAAGAAATCGGCTGGCCCACCTCGAACCGGTTGCCAGTGCCTCAACCAGTGTCACGGAGCGCTTGGCCGATATGAACGCCCTCTTCAAGCTTGTGGCACCCGAAGTCCATGACTGGATCACGGAAATCAGCGATGTCACAGAAATCATCAACCGCGAACCGGTCAGCGGGCTCGTCTCAGCACGAGTGAACCGAACCCCATGAAAAGGGTGGGAGATTGTGCCCAGTGAAGGTTCCCGTTTCGGACGCGAAATCGCAGCGGAATCGACTTTGGAGATCCAGCACAGTCGGTTTCTGGCATTTGCCAAGATCTACCGTGTTAAGACAGTTCCGGAAGTCTCAGTAACCGATCCCCAAAATCCGCGATAGACGCGGCGGGCAGTCCCAGTGAGATCAATGCTCAGATTGCCGGAACTGCCTTCAGTGATTTCTACAAGCAGTTCCCCACCCGGCATCTGAACTTGAACTTTTCTGCAACCTGACTCAAGAAAATACGCAATCGCTGCACCCGTAGCGCCTGTTCCGCTGGAATCGGTCAGACCCACGCCGCGTTCCCAAATGCGAGCTCTAATCACTCCCTCATTTACAGGTGTCCATACCGAGACATTGGTCCTACCCTCGAACATCGGGTCATTTTCAACGGCATGCCCAACTTGTGCCAGGTCGATATTCTGCAGCTCAGTTAAGGATCCGACGCGCAGCGGGGTTTGTGGGTTACCAATTCTGATGTGCACTGCGGGTAATTCGAAGAACCGAAGGTCCGGGAATCGGACGACGGCATCGCCAAGTTTTACCCGGCATTTGTCGCTTCCAAGGATATGGGCGCTTAGGATGCCTGAAGGCGCACTTACCTGGAACTCTGTGCGATCAGTCCATCCTTTACGGAACATGTACATGATGGCTTCTCGAGTTCCATTACCGCTCAGTTCGGCGTCGCTTCCGTCTGGGTTGATAATGCGAATCGAGCCGACGTTATTGTCTGACCCTCGCATAACTTCCAGTACTCCGTCGGCACCTGGGCCTTCGTGACGATTACAAAACGTCACTACCTCTGCGGCAGTCATTGACGGTTCTGCTGCGTCTCGTTCAATGATGAGATAGTCATTGCCGAGCGCTACCCATTTTTCAAAGTGGTATTCGCGCGGGACATCAAAAAACTGGTTTTCCATGGTTAATTTTTGCATACGCTTGGTCCGTCGAAGTGCACCATATTTTTGAGTAACTCCACATTCCACTCCTGAAATGGTTCCTAGATGAGCGTCCCATTGAAGGTTCCCCCTACGGCCCCTATTTGGAACAGCCAGGCATGCCACGCCGGACGAACCCTACCGGGCTTATACGGTTGTTCAGAAGTTCGCGAAGCGCTCCTACTGGTTGTCTCTGGCCTTTCGAGGGCATAAACGCCTAGACTCCGTTGTAACAGCAAACGATGGAGGAATCGCATGTCAACGCAAAGAGTATCGTCACACACGGATACGGAACCGCTGAACAAGTTCTCCGTTGTAGCCCTGGCCCTCGCGGCCTTAGCCATTTTGGGCCTGTGTTTCCTTGGCACTTCAGGTCTGGCCATCTTTGCAGTGGGCGCAGGTCACGTCGCGCTGAGCCAGATCGCTTTGCGGGGCGGACGCGGCCGCTGGCTGGCAATCGTTGCGCTCGTGATTGGATACGCCATTGCCGCTTTCGCGCTCTTCTCGATGTTGACTGCCATCCCGGCATTGATTCAGCACTACACCGCATAACACCGCATTTCACGAGTTTGGTTTCCTGACCCGCGCTGAGGCCAACCCACCGGGGTGTCGCCTCATTTCTTGAAGCGGCCTACCTCAACGTGTGCCCCAGCATTGGGGCACTTCCCATCAGGCAGACAAGCCCGGACTTTCTCCCTCGCGCGCATGGCACCCGATTCAAATCAGCAAGTTTGAGTTTTAAAACAATCAATCGCTTGGGCAGCGTAGGGCGTCTGCGCCGAAAATAGCGTCCGGTGAGGGTTCCTCTTACGGGCGTTCCTCTCGGGGACCGGCTTGCGGGCGCCACGGTAATGCGAAGAGGGCGACGAGGTGGTCTTCTGTTTGACCTCATATGGACTCCCGTGTTTATATATCAATCATGGATATATCGTTTATGGATACATTCCCCGCGGAGTGTCGTAATGGGACGTAATTCTGGTTATCAGAGTGGAGACCTTGTCGACACTGCACTGCACGTCCTGCTCGCACTGGTCCACCCGCGCCATGGTTATGCCGTGATGCATTTCCTCGAACAGGAGAGCGAGGGGGCTATCACGCTCGGGCCTGCCTCGCTCTACACGACGCTCAAGAAGCTTGCCGTCGCCGGCCTCATCAAGGAAATCGAGGGTGACGAGTCGCGTCGGACTTACCACCTAACCGCGAAGGGTCACGAGGTCCTCGTCCGCAATATCGAACGTCGCCGCCAGTTGCTGGTCATGGCGGATCACATCATGGAGGAAGCATGAGCACCACTAACAAGATGAGCAACGGTCTGGCAGTCAGCCCCGAGAAGGACCTGGCTATGTTCGCGGACATGGCAGGTCAGGGAAAACACCTGAACGGTATCGCGATGCTGGGTCACGGATGGAGCTTCGTCGATGGGGTCCCCGAAGAGGCGGTCTTCGACCTCGCTTACGAAAGCAACGCATCGTCGGAGTACTTCGACATCTTCCAGGCGGCTGGCTGGGAGCTCGTGATCTCGATAGGAGACGTGCACATCTTTAAAGCAGTACCGGGAACGGCTCCGATCCACACCAACGCCGAGTCACGACGAGACGAACTTACCCGAAATCGAGATCGCTATCTTCGCTACAGCGTCATCGCGCTGATTGCCTTCCTGCTTGTCGGTTTGGGAGTTCGTGTGGCCTCATGGAATGAATGGCTAGAACTGTCTTTGCTGATGGTGTTCGTATTTCCCGTCGTCTACACCGTCGTTCCGCTGGTCGGTTACTGGAGTCATTTGAATAAGCTAAATCGCTCAAGCTGATCACCTAGGTTAGATTGATCATCGCGGTCAGAAAATGGACCTCATAGCAACATAGGAGAAACAGCGGTCGTTACTCTAACCACCTTTTGGTGTGACTGTCCCGTAGAGCCTTCCTCATACGGTGCCATGAAGAAGGCAAGCATTGCTGTGTTTGAATGAAGCGTGAAAGCTTCCAGAAATACTGTTTACATGATGTTGGGACTCCTGCTGACGCTCGCAGGAGCGGCAGGTGGTTTCGTGATGTTCTTGCAGCCGTGGAGGAGCTGTCCTGAGATTGATGACAGTTCTGCGGGCTGTCCTGCGACATCAAATGATTTGGGCCTACTTGGCCTTGCCATTTCCGTACTCCTCGTAGGGGTATCGTTCTTGATCATGTCCAGGAGGTCAGAGCGGATTCCGCTCGACGCGGCCGGCCCCTTTGGGAAGCTCGACTAGGGTCCGATGCCGAGTCTCCTCAGAAATTGAGTGGCGCTCCGCATCTACCTTGCACCGTCCCCGTGAGGTTTCCTCTACTGGGACCGGTCGAAACATCATTTAGGGCTAATACCAAACGCCAAATATTGATACCTCATCGGTATAGTCGGCATTGGGGTTGTTTCCGCACAAACGTACAAGAGCAGTTTCTCGCGAATCACCGAACGGCTTCTCGGGCTCGGAGTCCATTTCTACAAACAGTTCGAAGGGCCGCCCATTCGCGTGCTCCTCTGCCCAACAGAGCGCCTCTGATACGTCCTGCACCTCAACTAGTACAAAAGCATCTAGGTTCCAGCCGTATCCAGGACGAGGTCGTTCCCAAAAATTGACTCGATAACAGGGTGAATCAACCGAGTCGTGTGGTCCCGCGTGAACTGTTTCTATGGCGCGCATGGGACCAATATACAAGAATGCACCAGTACGCTACTGGGAGATCCTGTCTCACTAGTTACCTTCGACCACCCGAGCAGGTAATCAGCGTCCCGGTAGCGGTTCCTGATATCGTACTCCAAATAGATCAGGGCAAGAGCAAAGGAGACAGTGCGCTGAGTGAAAATCTGAAAGTTATCCTCGATAAATTGACCCAATTCCTAAAGAGCTATGCGCATGTGACTAGTGTCGAACGGACTGATGGAACACACGTGCGCATCATTGCTAATGAAGGCGGTCAGCACTTCGAATTCGCGGACTCCCCTTCCGCGATTCTCCATCACGTTCTAGCTTTCGAGGACGTACCGCTGTGGGATCCCACAATTGATACCGAGGATGATGGACGTTGGAGGTTGTTTTCTGTTCACGTCATCGAAGCGATTGAAACCGCGGCGGCTGACGAACGAATTCTGGTTCTAGTAGATGGCGCTGTGTCTCCCCGAAGAGCAGCATGATCTGCATCTTCCCTTCGTCACATCGGTCCGGTGTCCCGCAAGAGGTTCCCCTTACGAGAAACAAAAAAGGTGTTATTGGAAACTGAAATCCGCCACTTCCTATTTTTCGCAAGCGGCGAATTTATGAAGTTATTGCTTGCAGCAACTAATTCCCGCAACGAGATTTCGCGCTGGTCTTCGTCAAGTGTTGCCAGGAAGACGAAAAGTGTCTCGCAACTAATGGTTTTGACATGATTCTAGGAAATCAGTTGCGAAACAGAGTTGCGAGAATTTTGGAGCATGGACTTTTCGCAGAATTTTCATCGGGGGAGTGGTCCTCGGTGAGACGTCTTGCAACCCTTCAGTTGTAGGATATCTGCATTCAGTATTTTCATACTTGGCGCATGATCGGAACCGATAAAAGTGCTTATCGGCCCATTTGTCGATCATGGGTCGTTAGCATGAGCTCGGCAACGTGCGTTGCTTCTCGAATAACGTAACGAGCTGCTTCCACAGTTACTCCTGTCGGGAGTGTTCTGCCGTGCCCAGTCCCTTGCAGGTTTCTTAATTCGTTGACGGCGATAACTATCTTCTTAGCTGACCTGTAGATGTCATGGATTTGTTTTGACCCCTCAACAGAGTTGTTAACTACGGCGGGGAGCAAACCTAGACGCTCGAACGATATTTCAATAAGACCAGGGAATGGGACCCTCGGATCCAGGGGGAGACCGCCTTCTTCGAGAACAAACTTGGCTATTGCCTCCAAGAGCTCCTTTGCTCCGCCCAAGACAGCCGCCGGGTCGTCCACATTTCTGCGCAATCGATTAAGCTGCTCATCGAGGGCTGCACGGCCACCAGTTTCGAGATCAATCTTTCCTAGCTGTTCTAGGCGTCCATCAGTCGTTAAACCCCATCCACTGTGGGTAAGCGCGGATCGCAGAGTATCGACTCTCTGCTGGTCTTCAGAAAGGCTAAATGAGCCATGGAGTCTGAGTGCGTTGAGCAAGCTATCAACGAGTTTTCGTGCTGTTTCGGATTTGCGGGATCCTACACTAGCTACAGCAAGTACACGTTGTTGTTTATTCGGTGTCTGTGTCTCCGGATCATAGGGGTCATGATCTGACATGCCCGCTGTCTTGAAAACTCGTGTCAAAACGGAATGCGAAGGGCCATCCCCAGCGAAGAAGAACTGTCCAATGGCTCCTGCAATCTCGTCATTTAGCGGTGAACTCATGTACCAATTGTGCCTGTCTTCGTTTGCTACAGTCTGGACTTCTGCAACGCCCTGTAAACGGTACTGCGACTGACGCCGAGAACTTCGCCAATTTGTGCCACGGTCATGTCTCGCTGTTCGTACATCCTCTTCGCAGTGCGAAGCTTGTCGGGGGAGAGGGATGTTGGGCGCCCTCCGGTGCGGCCACGTGCCCGGGCCGCTGCTAGGCCGGCGTTGGTGCGCTCGCGGATGAGGTCGCGTTCAAATTCCGCCAGGGACGCGAAGATGTTGAACACAAGCCGGCCGCCTGAAGAACTGGTGTCGATGTTCTCCTGCAGGGATTTGAACTCAACGCCTCGTTGCTGCAGCGCGTCCATGTGGTTGATCAGATGGCGGATGGATCGGCCGAGACGGTCGAGACGCCAGACCACGAGGGTATCGCCGGGTCTGATCTGGTCCAGGAGTTTGTCGAGTTCGGGCCGAGACTCGAGTGAGCCGGATGCCGTGTCGGTGAATATGCGATAGCACCCCGCTTTGGTCAGTGCATCGAGTTGAAGTTGTGCGTCTTGGTCGCCGGTGGAGACTCTGGCGTATCCGAGGAGGTGTCCCATGGGCCTAAATGTATCAATACTCGTGGGATAAGCGATGTATCGACGCATAGTTTGTGGCACTGAGTTATGCGACTAAATGCTGCTCGAAATCTGTTGAATTTTCAACTGTCAGGAATCTTCACAACGACCAAGTGATCAATGTGTCAAAAACGAACGATTTTGGGACATAACGATACCTCCTGCAACCCAATCGTTGCAGGAGGTTCAACTGACGCGCGATAATAACTATTACCTCCTAAAGGAGACATATTCTAGAGCTAAGCCGGATCACACAGGGGCAATGGGGCGTTATCTCTGCGCCGCTCCGAACTCGCCGTCGTTTTGAGTATTCCAGCACTTCTCACTGACCTCAGCATGAGGTTTGGGGTGATTCGATTTCCATTTAGGCTCATGAAATTTTCCACCTTGAGAAATGCACCAGCGCGTCTTTGGCATGCCAGATGGAAATTTGTGGGTACCGTGGTGGGGAGCCAACATGACACGGTATTCTTCCCCGATAGGGGATTTCAGTACTTCTTTGAGCGCAGTTCCCCCTATGTCCCCGAAACAAATAAGCTTCCCTGATTGGCTCGATAGAACGAGCGAAAGGTTGTTGTTTGCTTTTCTGATTTTGGACAGAACTTTTTTGTATCTATCTCGGAAATCAGGGGGTAAATCGAGAGCTAGCAAAGGTTTTAGTTCTTCGTCCACGCCCGACTCATTGTCCTGCCCCAAATAAAACTCTGAGGCATCGCCATTACCACTAATCTCGAATTCGAAGTCCTCAGAGTGCTCATCATCTGGGATTAAGTCCAGCTGTGCGTTTAGCTCGTGCCCTGAAAGTTCGTCACGGTTCGCCGCGACAGAATTTGCCTTTGATAGGTTTTCCAGCAAAGTAGAGTGGCCAGCATCGTCTAGATCCGAAGCTAACTTCCGGACCGCTTCGACCGCTCGATAAAGGCTCCGATGCAATTCCGGGGTAAGCAGCGTTGGAGGCCAAAGAACGTCAAATTCATCTCCCGCTAATGAAATTGGCCCACTGGAGCTGTTCAGCGGTCGGAGATGAATGATCTCATCTGGAGCAAGTAGTGGATTCATCGATATTTGCAGATCTAGGACAGCAGATCCCGTTCCCTTGAGACCTCCCAACATGGCCATAAGTCCGGCCGATAAAGTCACTGGCATTGCGGGATAGTAAAGCTCAACGGAGTTTAGATCGCATTTGACTCCAGATACTTGGGAAAGCTTCTTCAAACCTCCCCAGTGATCCCAATCAAAATGGCTAACAACGAATGATTTAACGTTCGCGAGCGTTCCACCGAGAGACTTGAAGAGCATCTCTGATCCATCAATGGTTGGGCCACGCCAAACGCCGCAGTCCAGTACTGCGCTCAACCCTGGATCGCGCTCAGGCCATGGCCTTAGGATTGTGCAAGCACCGTCGCCGACTGGAAGCACGTTGATCATTGGATCAGCCATGATCGACATCCTCTTCTTTCGATTTCTTTACCAGTAGCGACGCATCGTCATTTCCGCTTAAATCAGATTCCACATTCGTTATACCGAATGGAACGTGGACACTTGGGACGACTTTTTGCGCTTTCTCAATGTGCCCTTTTTGATCATCAAAGAAGATATGAGGACGTAGCACTCTCAGAACGCTTCCTTTCTCGATCCCACCAAGGAAAAAGGCATCGTTGACGCGTAACCCGACAGACCTTAAGTGTTTAATTACTCGCTCATGAGACGGAGCATTCCGAGCGGTGACAATGGAAACATGAAGTCTTCGATTATAATCTTCACCCTGGGACTTTGCAGACCTAAATAGCTCTTCTTCAACGTCTTGAATCTTATTTATTCCACGAAGAAAGGATGAAAGAGGACCTTCAACCATCGGGACTGAAGCGTTGTCAACTTCGTGTGCGTGAAAAGTTTCTAAGTCAGTTTCCTGCATTACCCGTTCGGATTCGTCACCGGCGAGCACACCGTCGAAATCAAAAGCGATACGGAGATCTTTGCTTTCACCTGCCGTTGCAGGGATTCCAACGACTTGTCCTGCCGGAAGGCCCTGCGCAATAGCATCTTTCACGTCCTTCTCACTGTTTGAGAGAAAGAGGGACATAGATAAAGCTTCCATAAAATGATAAGGAGATCTCCCTTGCATAAATATTGCTCGCGAAATATCCAGATTATGTTTTTCTACCGATTTCATGACCCTAAGACCTGTATCAGGATCATTTCGAGACATGATGATTACCTCAATAAGGCGCTTGCCCTCTTCAGCCAAATCATTTAGTCCGAGTAACCGCTTGATAAACGGGAAAGCAACACCGGGCTGCAGTGTATCGTGTAGGTGATTGTCCTGATATTCCCTGTAGGCGTCTTCACCATTTTCACGAAAATATTTATCTGATTCGGTCAGGTCGAAGAGAGCGCTTGATGCAACTCCAACCACCAGTAAATCATCCAGTTGATATGCAGCCATGATCCTCACATTCTTAGATGCCGATTGCCGGCACTTCGAATTTTAGGCCACAGTCTGACAGCATCAAGTTTCGACGCGAAAATCAGGAGGAATATTAGGGTGATGATCTACTGTGCAGACGCTTCTTCGCCCAGCTCCTGGGTCGGTACGGAGTGAAAGTTACCCGAAACTTCATTATGTGCGGCAGGAGCAAATAAAATCTCTATGACTTTACATAACGTACATTATCGGCTTTTAACTCACGGGAATAGAAGTAGCTGCGAGAGCTCCTTAGACACGGTGAGAAGAGTATTTCTGCCGAGGAGACGAGTCTTTGCTGCTGCGGCCAAATGGTGTCGCTAACCCGATGTTGCCCCTGTGTTCTTTGAGGGGGCCGCCATTAATTTAGTGATCGGTTCGGATCATGCACCAAGCCATGTTGAAACGTTGCGCTTTAAGATCGCTGGCGCGCATCCATACTTCGAAGTTTCCGGCGTCTGCGAACCAACCGTCAAAATGCGTCCAGCTTTCGACACTAAGGATCAGAACGTAGGTATCTCCCGGCTCTAGTGGGCGAACTGCCGTAAGGATTTCGTGAGCGTAGGTATCGCCTGAGTCACTCTGGCCGTACAGGTGCGAGGTGGGAATGACCGGGCCGGTGACAGAATCAGCTCCCTGCCGCCAGGCCATCCAGGTCGCGTTAGCTTCTTCTTCAACCCGCTCAGCAGCCTCGAATGCAGCAGCATCATCTATGAACTCCACAGCGCGCGGCAGGCTGAAACCCGTCCCAAGCAGGACTGGTTGGCACACTGGGTGAGGGACTTCCAAATCCTCAGGACCATCAACCAATGGGGGAAAATGCTCACCGGTTAGCGGCACATGACGAACAAGCCATCCGCCGGTGTCTTCGTCTTCAGGGTTCCCGTAGGTGCCCAAGTGATGGAATACCTCAAGATAGCCAGTTTCCGGTAAACGGGCCGTGGGTTCGGGCCAGTCGGGTTCCGTGAAATCCGGGGATTCAATCAGTGCTTGGGCCTCACCAAGTTGAATCGTTGCGATATGCGCCAGCGGTTCCCCGTCCGCGTTACGAGGCCATTGCTCCATCGGGCCTAATGCCGGCCCTCCAAGCCAGGACAGCTCCCCTAGTTCGGCCCGCTCGGCAAGGATCCGGTCGACACCGGCCTCGTACTGGTCTAGCAGCAACAAAGAGAACTTCAAATCCTCGCGCAGAAACGCGGCGTGAATTTCAGGGGAATCGAGCCACTGAAGAATCCGCTGACGGGAAGTCGCAGTGACGCGAGTACGAGGCAGCTTGGCCACTATCAAGTCCTTTCGAGCAATCCGTTCACAGGGGATGGCTGGGTCCCTTTGAGCAGCAGTCCAGCAACTATGCGATAGCTAACAGATTCTCTCTAACCCATTCATCCCAAAAACGGGACGGCGTCAACCCATCCAAGGAGCCACGGGGACGTTCCTGATTGTAAATGTCCTTCCATTTATCAGCCAAATACCTCGCCTCCGACATGGTGTCCATGATCTCTCCGGAGAGTTGTTCACGTCGGAACTGCGCATTGAACGACTCAATAAAACCGTTCTGCCAAGGCGAACCCGGATCAATGAACGCAGTAGAAACTCCAACAGTGTTGCACCAATCCACCAACGCACCGGCAGTGAATTCAGGCCCGTTATCGCACCGCACGAATGTTGGTTGGGTCCCTGTCTTGGCAATGATCCCTTCCAAAACTGCCACCACGTCCTCAGCCTTGAAAGGCCGCCGCGGAATAATCGCCAATGCTGTTCTCGTGTACTCATCAATGACATTGAAAAAGCGGACGTGACGTCCGCAGGAGGTGACATCCGACTGGAAATCAAAGCTCAGTACATGCATCGGGTACTCGGCGGTCAACCGCTTCTGCTCCCCAGCGTCTGGACCGGTGCGCCGCTTCTTTCGACGCTTGGGCTTACAGACCAAGCCTTCCTCGCGCCACAACCGTCGGACACGCTTGCTGTTCAAGACAGTGCCTGCCCATCGTTCGGTGGCCAGCAAGTGCCAGCGGGCCTTGCGCCAGCCCCAGACCGGATACTCGGACGCGACAGCGCGCAAATCGGCTCTCAGCTGCGCTTCGTCAAAGCTCATCGGTGATTTCTTCTTACGCAGCGCAGAACGGTTCTGGCCCAGAACTTGGCATGCGAAACGTTCGGACGCCCCAAATTTTTCCATCGCCATCCGTACGGCACGACGGCGTGGTTCGGGGCTTAGAATTTTCCCATGGCCACCTCGGTAAGGATGTCGTTGGCGAGCATCCGATCAGCGAGCAGCTTCTTCAGGCGGGTGTTTTCCTTTTCCAGCTCTTTGGTACGTTTGCTGGCTTCAGCGTTCTTCTCGGACCCGTACTGGTTGAGCCAGCGGTACCAAGTAGCTTCAGTGATCTGCAGTTCTTTGATGACCTCGATCATCGGGTGGCCTTCATTGAGCATCTTCTGTCCTTGGCGGACTTTAGCGATGACCTGGTCTGGGGTGTGTCTGCGTGCCGTTGTTTCTGTGATTCCTCCTGTGTCCATTGTCGGACACAGGTACTCACATAGTCACTGGACTACTTTTCGGGGACCCAACCAAGTTCACCTAATCCTGTACCACCTTATATGCCCTATTTGCTGACCCGACATACGATTTGGCCCGGGCCGCAGCTTTGGTGGCTGCGGTGAACTAGTAGATGCTCTCTTGGATTCCTGCAGTTGCGGTGCCACCGTTGCTGGGAGTCGTTCCAGTAAGTTCTGCGGTGACTCTCATGCTGAATTCGCTATCTTCATGAGGACTCCGGCTCAATCGTGAACCGTGCCATTGACTTGAAACTTACGGGCGAAAAATTAGTTGCGAGATACCCACCACCGGCGAATCTACGGCAAGCAGCGTTAATGTCAATTTTCACCTATGCAAAGGCTTAATGGCATAGGCATATTTAGTATATCAGAATATCAAAATTGTCCTATGTGCGCGTCAAAAATCTATTAAGAAATGTTACTGACTTAAAACCTTAGTATTCGCTGAATCCTGATAGCTTAAAGCCGATACATAAATTCAGGTGTGGGGTCCTGGATGTATAAGCAGAGGTTTATCGTCAAGCGCTTGACTGATGTTGCCCACTGGTTGTGTCTTCTTTCGCAAGCGACTTTCTTCCCCACGCCTTTCATCAGTTGGGGAACGATAAATGCTCGGCAAGCACTACGACAATCCTCGTACTCGGAAAAGTAGCGGCAGGGCCAGATTGCCCAACGTCCTGCCTGTGCCAAGAAGCTTCCGGCGCAGGGATGCTTCTCCGCGCCGAGGATCGCGGAACTGGCTCATTTTTTGTGCAGCTCTCATTGCCATCGGAAGCCTTGGTTTTCAGGATTCCGGAGCGGCATATGCCACGTCGACCACCGGTCCCGTTTCAGAAGCAGGCGAACTTTCGACAACGGCATCCCCGAGTCCAGCATCCACTGCCAGCCCGGAAATTTCCGTTTCTGCACAGCCATCGGCTTCCTCCGAGGAAGAACCGTCCGGTGCAACCGAGGAATCCATCCCTCCTGCTCCGGTGAACAGTCCATCGGAAACACCAGCGCCGTCCCCCTCCAGCTCGAAGTCGGTCGAGTCAACCACTGACCCTGAGCCAGAGCCAAGTTCTTCGGACCCAACAGCCAAAGAGTCGGGTGCTTCCGTAGTGGAGTCCAGAGCTCTTAGAGCTGCGGCAACCTATTCCCCAATCTGTGGTCCCGGATATGTCTACGGGCTGACCTCTGCTGGCCAAATCCGTGCCGTCGCACCAGGTGGAGCTGTTTCAAACCTGGGCAGTGCTGTCAACCAGGCAAACATGCAGATGAACGGCCTAGGAATCGGTGCCGGCGGATCCACAGTATTCGCTTACCACCGCAGCACGGACACGCTAGGTGCCACGGTTTACCGTTTCGACGTCAACACAGGTTCCTGGTCCACCACCGGCGCTGCGGTAAACTCCAGCACACTGAATCGTTCGGCAGTATTCGTTGCAGGAGCAGTCGATCTGGGCACCGGTCGCTATTACATCGGCGGCTACACCCCTACCGGCAATAGCACACGGTCATTCCAGCTATGGGAATACAATCCCGCGACAAATGCGATCTCCTACAAGGGCCGCATCGCCACAGATACTGGATCCACCGCTGCGGCGAACGGCGACATGGGTTTCGATGCGAACGGAAACCTCTTCGTTGTCCGTGGCTCCGGAAGCACTGCGACCATATACTCTGTGACGGCAGCTAATCTGGCGTCTGCGAATGGCGGAATTATCACTTCGTCAGTCAGTAACACGGTTAATAACACCACGACCAACGTCAACGGTGTGGCCTTCGACGCCGACGGCAAGGGTTATCTGAGCTCGGGCGATATTGTGCAATCCTATGACATGCCCGGCTGGAGCAATCCGAAAACCGTCGTGAGCACGAATTTCGGCGGAAGTACGGACCTCGCATCGTGCGGATCACCGCCGACCATTACCATTGAGAAGTTTGTTGAAGGTGGACGTGTAACGGCAGGCGATCAATTCGGTTTGTCGCTACGCCAAGGAAGCGCTACCGGTACTGTCATCGGCACGGCTACCACCACGGGCAACGCTAATGGGCAGCAGCCCGAGCGTGTCGGTCCCCTGCCGACTGTGCGCAATGTCGAGCTGCATTTCGCGGAAACCGCCGCGGGAACCGCAAACCTAAGCAACTACGCCTCTAGCTACCGTTGTCTGGTAGATGGTGTCCAAACCGTGCAAGGCACAGGAACTGCAGGAAAAATCACGATTCCTTCCAGTGGCCAAGCAGTGGAATGCCGGTTCTACAATTCACCGCTCATTGCGCAAGTGAACGTCCACAAGCAAGTCACCGACTCGAAGGGCGAGAACCCGCAACCAGGAACGAACTGGACTGTGGGAGCTACCGCGCAAGCGATCACCGGTACCATTTCTTCGACGCCTTCAGCAACTACACAGCAAACCAATACTGAAGGAACATCCTCATGGCGTTTTCAGTTCGGAGCCAGCAACAATAAAGCCGATCTGAAAATACGTGAAGTCATGCAGGACGGTTACAAATTCGCTAGCGGAAAATGCGACGTGACCAAACTTGACGGAACCAAAACGGCTATCACTTTGACCGGTCCGGACAACAATCCTGCAGCTGGAATCGTTCCCGGGGACGTAGTCGACTGCACCATCGTCAACAGCCTCAAACCCGCAAGTGTATCAATCGGAAAGCAGCTTCAGGATTTCAAGGGGCAGAACCCTAAACCAGCTAGCAACTGGACCGTAGGCGCCACCCTGGCAGCCGGAAGCAGTTCTGGAACCAGCATCAGCACCCCGGCAACATCGCTGACTGGTGCCGATGGCAAGGTCGCGACACCGTGGGCTATTAATTTTCCGAACAATCCTACGGCCACTGCCAATGTGACTATTACTGAGACGATGCAGACAGGGTACGACTTCGTCAGCGGTGTGTGCTCGGTGACTAGTGCCGGCGGAGCCAAAGCGGAAAAAAACCTCTCTTCGGCGTCTTCAGTCCTGACAGGTCTTAAACCGGGTGACGTTGCTGAATGCACTTTCACCAATAAGCCCAAGAGCGGAGCAGCTCTCTGGCAAAAGATCGACGAGGCCAGCAAGGCTCTCTCCGGATCGCAGTGGACGCTCACCGGACCATCGAATTTCAATGGCGGGCAAGGGCTAGAAATCCAGGACTGCACCGCGCAGGAAGCTTCTTCGTGCACCGGTGCAGACCGTGATCCAAAGGCCGGCGGCTTCAAGATACCTGAACTGCCGTGGGGGCAATACCAGTTGGAAGAAACCAAAGCACCAGCTGGCTATTATCCGCTCGATGAACCTCTGGAGTTTGAAGTATCTGCAGATACTCTGACTTTCGACCTCGGCCCAATTGAGAACACCCGGCGTGAGGGCCCGGCAATACCACTGACTGGCGGGCTGGGCAGTGATTTCTACAGCATGCTCGGTGGCGGGATTTTGGCAGCTGGTCTTGTTGGTGCAGGTCTTAGCCGTCTGCGCAAACGCCGTCAGGGGGTTTCATAACATCAATATCCCCTTATAGAACTCGCATCATGCGCACACTAATCCCTCATCTCGAATCCACTCGAAGAACAATTCATCAGTCCACCCGAACCCGATGCGCGGTGAGGGAACGAAAGGAAAACGGAAAAACAATGACCGTTAAGAATCCGCTCCTAAGGCGCGCAACCGCCGCCATTGGAGCCATCTCGATCGCAGCTAGCGGGCTGCTGCTTCTTGGTTCACCTGCCTTTGCAGCTGTGGGCCCCGACCAGCCGGGCGCTCCGTCTAGCGGCACCCTGACCGTGAACAAGTATTCGGGTTCACCAGTTGGCACTGGGGAAACTCCTGACCCCGAAAACTTGCTTGATGGAGTTGAATTCACCGTGCAGCAGGTCGGTAAGCTCAACGCGGGGAATTCATGCGAGCCAATCGATCTGGCTGCGGCTGCCGACTGGGACGGTTTGAACGGATTGTTCAACTCTGCGCCAGCTGCTCCTTCCGCGCCGTACTGCTTGGTTTCCGGTACCGATGTTGCCCAGCCGACGGTGGATGGCTCTACTGTTTTCAACTTGGACTTAGGTGTCTACTTCGTTCGCGAAACTGACCCAGGCCAGAACAACATCGTCTCCAAGGTTCCGGACTTCTATGTCTCGATCCCTACCTCTGAAGGTGCCGAAGGCAACGGCTGGAACTACAACGTGGTAGCCGACCCCAAGAACCAGATCCTGGATGAACCAACCAAGACCATCGATCCTGCACAGTCCGAACTGACCGTAGGCAGCGATGTGACCTGGAAGCTGAACGTTCCAGTGCCTACCCTTAACAATGGGGAGAAGTTCACTGAAGCCATCGTTCGCGACGCCCTCGATTCCCGCCTGCGCTACGTAGCTGACTCGACAGTTGCCACGGTCGGAGGTACGCCACTTGTGCAAGGAACCCACTACAACGTCACTGGAAACGCCGTGTGGACCTTCACCGCAGCTGGCCGCGCAGTGCTCGATGCGAATATGGGCGAAAGCATCGCTCTTAGCTTCGACACCACCGTGATTTCTGTCGGCAACGGGGCTATCCCGAACGACGATTACAAGAGCACCTTCAACGGCACCACGGTCCCAGGCGAACAAGTTCCTTACACCTATTGGGGACAACTCTCGATTCTGAAGACCGATGATTCCAAGCCCAACGCGCTAAAGCTGGCAGGCGCTGAGTTCCAGGTCTTCAACCTCACCGGTGAGACCTGCCCGGCAGAAGCTCCAGCAAATGGCACCGTGGCCACCGGCACCTCCGATGCCAACGGTCTTGTGCAGTGGAGCCACACCACCCCAGCCAGCAGCCCTCTGGGCCTTTGGATCACCAACGTTGACAACGGTCCAGCGGCGCCTGCCCCATCCAAGGACTACTGCGTTTATGAAACCGTGGTTCCAGCTGGCCACACCGCAACGCCAATCGACAATCCTGTCACCATCACCCCAGGTGAAAACAATGTCAATTCGATGACCGTGGTGAACGCCAAGACTGAAGGTCCAGATCTTCCGATGACCGGTGCTCAGGGCACGATCCTGCTCACCGTTGGCGGACTGGTAATCGTTGCGGCCGGCGGAGGACTCCTCCTCGCAGCCCGTCGCCGTAACAACAAGCAGGATGCCTAAGCTCCAGCTGGCCTGAACGTATAAAGGCCCAGAATTCGGCGGCGGTGCATTCATGCGCCGCCGCCAATTCCATTTCATCACCTACGAGGATAACTAGTGACTACATCGAGACTTGGGCGTCATGCAGCGCACCGCGAGTCCCATCGGAGTTGGAGACTGCCCTGGCTGGAGACCCTCGCCGCCATCCTGATCCTCGCAGGAGTCATGACTTTCATGTATCCTCGCACGGCGTCATGGTTCTCGCAGCGCGAGCAGTCCCGCGTGACTGAGATGGCGCTCAACGAAATGCGAGAAGCTCCGACCAATGACGCAGCATATCGGGCAGAACAAATTGCCCGCGCACATGAATATAACGGTGCCTTAGCCAGTGGCGCCGTATACCGGGCTAATGAGAACATCGCCAGCAGCGACATCAACGTCGCTGATGAAAAGTTGGACTACGAATCACTGCTGGACACCACCGGCAACGGGTTCATGGGGCGCCTTCGATATGAATCTCTCGACATTGACCTTCCTATTTACCACGGCACAAGTGACGAAACACTGCAACGCGGCATTGGCCATCTGGAGGGAACTTCGCTGCCGGTCGGTGGAAATGAAACCCGTTCTGTATTGACAGCGCACCGCGGACTACCCGAATCTACGCTTTTCACCCATCTGGATCGGGCGCAGATCGGAGACCGTCTAACTGTTTCTGTACTCGATCAGACTTTAACCTACGAAGTTGTCGAAACGGTCGTCATTGATCCAGACGAAACTGAAGCTATACTTCCTGTCGAAAATACAGACATGCTGACACTTGTAACCTGCACGCCTCTCGGGCTGAACAGCCACAGGATTCTCGTCAATGCAGTGCGAGTAACACCGACTCCACTAGCAGATGAACTAGCCGCAGCAGAAAAATCCGAACTACCTGGCTTTCCGTGGTGGGCCGTAGTCCTGAGCGCAGTGCTGCTAGCGGCAATTGCATTCGTCTGGCGCGCTGGCTACGCGCAAGCCAAAAGGCACACCCGCGCCTCGGAGCGCAGGGCTGCAGAAAACACATGAGTACCATTTGCTGCTCACGGCTTCCGAAAGCATTCAGAGCTAGAAGTATTCCGATAGCAGGCAAACCTCGCACAAGAGATAAATCTTCGGTACCTCGTCTGAGCGCCCATCACATCAACCACGCCGCGAACAGTTCCCCGGCACGACCGTCAAACAGGAATCATGAATTCTGACAAGCAGTTCGTCCCATACACACTTACTTTGCAGATGGAGAATGATGATGCCAGCTACAGTTTGTATGAAGCGCTGAAGAAATACAGGGCTAGTTTGTTGACGGTGCCATCGGATTCATCGGAAATCCTTAGTTCCGTCACTCGTTTGATCGAGCTGGTCGAAGAAGCATGGGACGCATCGCCGAACGGCGAGACCACACTGGTTTGAGAAGAGTGAGCCTCAACGATTAGTCTGCTTGGGCATTTTCGGACTATACAGCTAAGGAAAATATCTTGGGTGTGTGGCCGAAAACCAGCGTCGGTCCCACGGAGAGAAGACCCTCGCTGTCATTGCAGGGGGTCTTCTGACCGTCAACGATAGCAACCCGCAGGTTTCTGGGGAAAACCGGCGGGCCCACTGGGAATCGTTATTCTTGGGGTAACGAACGATTCGCCACCCAGTGGTTGGGCCCGAAAATCTAGCGCACTAACCTAGTTTAGTTGTAAATCGTGCCTTCGGTTCACCAAGGTACTAGACCGGGACGATAAGCGGAGGATTTCGCACCATTTTGCTGTCAATGGCGCATATTGCAACGCATTGAACCTTGAGAATACGGATCCGCAGGATTCTTGCAGTACTTCACACCTCGTTCTGGACTTTTCAATAGGTAAATCGACTGTGCCGCAAGGCTGCTATTGGATTGATGAAACGTAGTCGCGGATCTTGTACGGCTCGGTGTCGGTGAAGGTGAAGTAGAACGTCTGCTTCCCTTCCCCGGCCCAGGATTCCCCGTCCTTGGTCACCCATTGCCAAGTAGACATCACCGCAACCGTGTCCTGCTCGTGGTGCTCGGTCATGAGTTTCACCGTGGGCTTGCTGGTCGCCTTGTTCTCTGCTGCGGTCAGCCATTCAACGCCGGTCGCTGGCCGTTCCGGGGCGATGACTTGCTTGGCTCGTTCGCTGGTCATGAGGTTTCTGGCGCGCATTTCGGCGGCGGTACGGTTGAAGTCCTTGTTCGGGTTCCAAGTGGTCATGATCGTGGCCGCTTGCTTCGCCAATTCGATTTTTGCTGGGTCATCCACAGCATCCCCGTGCTCGTGGCTGGCGCTGGGCGCTGGCGCGGTGGGGCTGGCCGTGGTGGGGGCAACGCTCGGGCTGCTGCTTGGTTCGGTCTCGTTGCTGGCGGGGGTGCATCCGGCTATCCCTGTTGCGAGTCCTACGGTCAGGGCCAGTGCGAGGATCTCTGGGTGTTTCATTGGATGTTCACCTTTTGCTGTCGGAGGATCGGTACCGGGTCATAGGTTTTGCCGTTGTTGATCGCTGGGCGGTCAAACACACTGGTTTTCGGGTTGTTGATCTGGAAGTGGACATGGATGCCACTGGAATTTCCGGTAGCTCCCGGCTTGCCCAGCGGGGTTCCCTTCTTCACTACGTCGCCGGTTTTTACCAGCAGGGAGTTGTCTTGGGCTTCGTGGAATTCGAAGACCAGGTAAGGGGCTTCGGTCATCTGGGCGAAAATGTAGTTGCCGTAGGAGCCGTAGAGTTCATCAAGATTGCCTCTGCTGGCATAGGTGATTTTCATATCGGTGGGAGCGTAGAAGTAGGGGTCTGATCCGGCCAGGTCGATGCCTTCGTGTTTCAAGAGGAACGGCATGCCAGCGCAGCTGGCCAGCGGGCAGGCGCGTGGCCCGAACGGCGAGGTCATGCTTGAATTGGGCATGGGGTGTGCCCATTCATCGGCTTTCAGTTCACCGAAGTCGAAGCCACCGGGCGCTTCGCAGGTTGAGGAATAGTCCATCTGGGCGTTGCCCATGATGATTTCCACGTAGTGGCGGGTTTCCTCGAAGGGCGGGATTCCCCCGTATTTTTGGACGTTGCCTGCTCCGGCGTTGTAGGCGGCCAGGGTGAATTGGATTTTTTCTTTCTCGTTGCTGGCCAGATCCGCGATTTGTCCGGCGAGATGTTTCATGTAGCGGCCTTGGGCATCGAGGCCAGCGAACGGATCGAACGGGTCTTTACCGTTGCCCCATTCCTCCCAAGTTTCTGGCATGAACTGGGCAATGCCTCGTGCTCCCACCGGGGAGACTGCCTTGGGGTTCCAGCCGGATTCTTGTTGGATCTGCGCGGCGATGATCCCTACGGGAAGCCCAGCAGTATCGGCGGATTTTTCCACAGCTTCCCGGTACTGTTCGGGAATTTTCACCGTGGATGTTCCGTCTTTGCCCTTGCCGATGGGCGTGCCTTCAATGACACAGGGGGCATTGGGATCAGGTTCTTCGCTGTCGCCTCCACCCATGAACAGGATGATCGGGGTGATGACCAGAAGGAGAAGGACACCGAGGACTGCCAGAACGATTTTGGCTCCGCCTCCCTGTTCTTCCATGACCAGGCCTCCCTACTGGCGTGTGCTGCCGTTGGTCTTGTTGGATCGGTAGACGGTGGTGTTCTCCAACTGGGTTGCCACCACATACACCGCGTCATCGGTGACCAGTGCCGGGGCTGGATCTTCGGTACGGTAGTTCGCCCACGACTGTGGCTCGGCCTCCGGGGAGGCGAGGTCCAGGGTGACTGGCCCGTTGCTGGTGTTCGCGTAGATCAGGTTTCCGTGGATTGCTGAGAGGTCAGCGGCAGGAAGGTCTTTGAGTGCTGCCTGGTCGCTGTAGCTGATTCCCACGTTTCCGATAGCTGCGGTTTTCGCTTCCTTGTCTACCAGCAGGGGTTCGGTGGTAGTGGGGATTGCCCGTGGTGTGCCGGAGAACAGCATTGAACCGGTGCTGGTGTTCAGCACTCCCATGATGCGTTCGGTGTCATCCCACGCCAGCAGGGCGTGGGTATCGTCGAGCAGCCACACTCGTACCGGGTATTTCGTGGCACCTTCTGGAGCGGTGAAGTTCTTCTCTTCCAGGATCTTCCCGGTGTTATCCAGGGTGTAGATGGCGGTGGCGCTGATCGTGGTGATGGTTCCATCGGCGGCGACGTCCAGCACGGTCGATCCGGGCGGGATCATCACATCATGCAGCGTGCCAGCCGCATCGGGGACACGGATGTACCAGTCCCCCAGTTCGATGTAGGGGGTGTGGGTGTCGGTGCGTGCTGTTTGCCCTGGTTCCAGCCCGATGCTGGTTGGTGCCACGCCCGGGGTGTCGTAGGGCATCTCTACCGGCCAGAGGCGCAGTTCGTTGCGTTCTGCAGCGGCATAGACCGGTTTGCCGGCCCAGGTGCCCTGGTGAATGCTGGCCAGGTCTTCCGGGGCTTTGTCCCCGCGCCACACTGGCTGGCCAGTGTCCGGGTTGCGCCCGGTGACGGTGCCTTCTGGATCGGCGGTGAGCAGCCGGTCGGGGCTGATCATGTTGACCGTAGCGCCAGCGAGGGTGGGGTGGCTCCACGCGGCGGTCGCTTCGTGTTGCGGTGGCGGCGCGGCTGGCAGCGTAGCCCCGACCCCTTGCGGGGTGTAGGCGGGGACGGTGGCGGCGGGCTGGTTGGCGATGACCACGGCGGTGCCGACGCCACCGAGAGTAAGCACCGCTAGGGTGCTCGCCCCGGCAATGAACCAGCGTTTTTTCGTGCGCTGCGCGCGTTCAATCTTCGCTTGCACGGCTTCCTGCTGCGCGGAGAGATCGAGCACTTCCCCATCAGCGGAAATGATCATGTCCCAGGAGCTGTTCGTGGACGCATCAATAGCACGCACACGAACAGCCCCGAAGTGGTGCGTGGCGAGTTTGGCGATGACCGCGTTTTTCCCTGCCTCGATGAAATCCTCCTCATCGAGCACGGGGACCGGTGCCCCATCCAAGGTCAGCCTTTGGCGGTCTTCGCTGATTTGCAGCGTATAGACCGGGAAGACCGGGACTTTCTGGGGATCGATCAGCGTCATCTATTTCGCCACCCGTAGCTTCCTTGGGTTAGTCGGCGGCCTCATCGCTTTTCAGCAAGAAGTCCCGCACGTCTTTCTTCCTGTACCGGCGTACCCTCGACCCGATAGACACCGACTTCAGGCCGTATTCCTTGTTCCATTTCAGAACGGTCTGCGCTTTCACCCGCATCACGTCCGCGATCTCCTCGGTCGTCGCCCACTCCGGCAAATCCGCGATGAGATCTTCAACGGCTTCTGGATCGTTCATGGTCACACTCCAAATGTGCTTGAGTACGAAAACCACGTCAACCCTGTTACCTCATGTTTTCCCATAAAACCATGTTTTACATGTTTTCACAATGTAACCGCGTTACAACATTGACACTGTTTTCTATGCGAGTTAGCGTAAATAACGAATCACTACTTACGGTTGATTACTTTACTGAGGTGAACCCGCATATGTCAGGGATCCCAAACCCTTTTGCGCCTACAAGACCAAATAAGACGCCTGATAGCGGTCATGACATCCGAGATGACCTTCTCGGCCATGACCTCATCGTCACCGGGCCCACTGCACCAGGATTGTCCCCCATGTTGGAAGCCCCATCTTCCCCGTGGCCACAAACGGACATCGGTCCCTTCGAAGGCCTAGCCGTCATGGGCCTGCACGGCGGAGCAGGCGCCACCACCCTCAGCACACTCCTTGGCGAATCCGCCCTGGACGTAGGCAGGGCATGGCCGCTCTCGCAAAGTACCCGAACTCAAGCCCCCTGGCCGCTTCCGGTGATCGCAGTCGCTCGCACCGACCACACCGGCCTGTCCGCCGCGGACCGTTTCGTCCGCTCCTGGGCCAACGGACAACTGAGCGGTTCCCAGCTCTCAGCCCTGGTGCTGATCGAAGCAGGGCCACGCACCAGTGACGCCCGCAAAAAAGCCACCAAGCGTCTGTTGCGCATGGTTCCCCGAGGCACCCATATCCCATGGATGGATCCCTGGCTCGATGCCCCGCCAGATCCTGCCCGGTTGCCCGGACGGATCAAACGAATCATCAAACTCCTGAACACTCCCACCAAATAGAGAGGCAAACACATGTTGCTGCAAACCCTGGCATTCGGTATCGACCTGGCCGCCAGCATCCCCAACCCAACCCCTGAACAGCCACCAGGCACCGAAGGGTTCACCACGATCCTGAACTGGATCGCCTGGGCCGTCATCCTGCTCGGCGTAGCCGGATTCCTCACCTCAGCCGGGTTCCTGGCCTTCGCTTCCTTCACCGGACGAGAAATCAACGGCTTCAAGGGACTGGTCATCTCCCTGATCGTCTGCATCCTGGCCATTAGCGCGGGAACGATCATCAACGTCTTCGTCTAAGCACAGGTGAACCGTCTAAGAGAAAGAGAAGATCCTCATGGCTGAAACTGATCCATTAGGCAGAAACTGGAAACTCTGGGGCGGTATCCTCGCCTTCATCGTGGTCATCGTGATCGCGGGGCTAGTCATCTTCCCCCGCGTCAACTCTGAACCAGAAACAGCTCCGCCCGCTCCGGCCCCGTCGGTACCGGTTGAGACTGCTTCCCCGTCATCCCCTTCCGCTTCGGCTTCCACGCCAGCTTCCGGGGATTGCCCTGCGCTAAGCACCGACGATTCGTTCCCGAACGATGCTCCGGCTACGGAGTGGAAGCGACACCCTGTGGGTATGCTGCTGCCGGTATCGGCGGAGCATGGGCCGGCGAAGATGGATGGGGATTTCTGGCGTTGTTTCAGCCACACACCATCTGGCGCAATTTTCGCAGGATTGACTCTACTCCTAGACATTTCGGGGGCAGGAATCATCGATGCCGCAGTTGAATCACCAGAACGCGATCGACTTTTTGAGCAATGGATGGCCCTGGAACAGACCTCCGAATACCCCGTAATTTCTGGCTACCGCATTATGGATAGCTCAGATGATGCTGCTTCTGTCGAATATATCGGCCCAGCGGGCAGTCAGTATGTTTCAACTCGTGTAGATCTTCTATGGGATGAAAATGCTAACGATTGGCGGTTGGATCTTTCATCCGGTGAACCGGCTTGGGACATTGCAACTGATCCCAGCGCGTATACCGATTTGAAGTAGGTGCAATTATGGCCGATTCACAATGCCGTCCGTGGGATCTCATTTGCAAAGGCGGCGAAGGATTAAAGAATCTTGCTGATAGTGCGATTACGGACTTCGTGCAGTCGCTCTATGACGGTGCGGTAGCCTTCGTTGCCCAGGTTTCCACGTTCTGGATGGATACACCCAGCCCCGACGTAGACAATGCAGCCGTAACCAGCCTTCGGGCTGACATGTCTTGGTACGTGGCAGGGTTCGCGATCCTCGGTTTCCTCATCGGCCTAATAAAGCTCGTCATGTCCCAGGACGTGAAAAACAGCCTCATCGGATTGGGCACCCCGATTGCGAATCTGATTCTCGCTGCCACCGCCTATGCAACAGGTATCGGATTGCTGCTCACCGCTTCGGATGAATTCTCCAAATGGATCGTCGAGCGTTCCACCGGCGGAGACGTGGATCTGACACAAATGCTGACTACCGGTGCTGCGCTGATTGCCAGCCCTGGCCCAGCATTCCTGCTATTCATCCTCTTGCTACTCGGCGCAGTCATCAACCTGCTGTTCATGTACTTCCGTGACGTGATGTTCCTGATCCTCTCCGCCTTCATCGTGGTACTGGCTGCGGCCAGTGGCTCAGAGCAGGGCCGGCAAGCATGGCGCAAAGCCAACGGCTGGCTGATCGCGCTGCTGCTCTATAAGCCGGTCGCAGCGGGCATCTATTCTTTGGGATTCCGCATGCTGGTAGAAGGCAGTGCCCCCGAGGGTGAAGAAGCCACTGTTCCTGAGGCGATGCACTCGACCCTGATTGCGTTGCTGATCTTGTTGCTGGCGGCGCTGGCGTTGCCCGCCTTGATCAAGTTCATCGTTCCTGCTGCCGGTGTTGGCGCTGGCGCGTTCTCCGGCGGTGCAGCGCTGGGCGCTGGTGTCACGCTCGCAGCCGGTGCCGCAGTTCTCGCGGGTACAGGTGGCGCGGCGGCTGCTGCCGGTGGTGCAGGTGCGACGATGGGTGGCGGTGCAGGTGCCGTTGGTGGTGGCAGTGGTGCCGCTGCTGCTGCCGGTGGCGGTTCGACCGCAGCCGGGACAGCCGGCGGCGGCACTCCAGCCGGTGGTGGAGGATCGACTGGCGGCAGTGCTGGCGCATCCGTGAGTGGGTCATCTGGCGGTGGTGGTTCTTCTGCTTCGGAAACCATTAGCGGCACCGATGGGGGTTCTTCCGCGTCGGGTGCTGCCTCTGGTGAGGCAGGCTCCGGCTCTAGTGCTGGTGGCGGATCTTCTGCCAGTGGTTCTGGCAGCTCCACGTCCGGCGCAACCTCTAGCGGTTCTCCTGCTGCTTCGGGCGGCGGTGCTCATACCTCTGCCGGTGGATCGGATGGCGCAGCATCATCGAGTAGTTCGAGTTCCAATCCAACCGGTGCCGGTGCATCAACTTCTCCTAGTTCTTCTGGCTCCGGCAGTTCGGGCACCGGCGCTAATTCCCCTGGCTCTAGTTCCCCAGGCTCAGCCCAGAACAGCACCCCACCTGCCGGTGGCCCCTCAGGAGCAAAAGCACCAAACAAGCTCAACGAGGCAATGCAGAAAATGGGCGACGTTAAAGGCATCGCCAACGGGGCAAATCCCAGCAAGCTCGTAGACGAGGACGGCGAATAATCATGGCAACCACCGATGTGCGGATCGAGCCAAACACCTTCGGCAACCTCACCGTGCCCCGCCGCTCAGGCTTGCTGGGCCTGTCCATGGGCCAAAGCCTCATGCTGGTGCCCATCGTACTGATCGTCATTGTCACCGCAGCCCGCGGCTGGATCATGGCCGCAGTCATCATCGCCCTGGCCACCATCCTCGGTGCCATGCTGCTGCTGGTCACCAGGAAACAAGGCCGTTCAATCTATGGGAGACTCATGCTACGTCTAGCGCAGCGGCAGAAGGTCGCATCCAATAAGCACGTTTATCTTTCCGGCCCCACCGGGTTCACCCCCGACGGGCAAGTACGCTTGCCCGGTCTGATGGCAAAGTCCCAGCTGACTGAATCCATGGACTCCTACGGCAACCCCTTCGGACTGATCCGCCTCTCCTCCCGTGGCCACCACAACTACTCCGTGGTGCTCGAATGCTTCCCCAACGGGGATAACCTCATTGACCAGGCCGACGTGGATAACCAGGTAGCGCACTGGGCGAACTGGCTGACCCAACGCGGGTTGGACGAGGGAATCCGCGGCGCTTCGGTCACCATCGAATCCTCCCAGGACTCGGGCCTGCGGTTGCAAAAACTGCTGACCGATAACCACCGCGAGGACGCACCCGAGTTCGCCAAGCAGGTCGTGGAACGCATCGCGCAGACTGATAACTCCGCTGCTCCCGAGGTCGTAGCCCGCATTACCTTGACCTTTGACGGCCGCCGCCTTGATGGGAAGGCCGGGGATCGGGGCATGGAAGAGATGGCCGAGGAAATCGGCAACAAGCTCCCCGGCATCATCTCCGGGCTGGCCAACACCGGAGCCGGAGCAGTACGCCCGAATACGGCCCAGGAAATCATCGACTTCACCCGCGTGGCTTATGACCCGACCACCGCCGTAGCGGTGGAAGAAGCCCAAGCTGCCGGTGGCACCGGCCTTGCCTGGGAGGATGCTGGCCCATCGTTCGCCTTGGACGCGTTCGACCATTACCGGCACGACCGGGCAGTGTCGAAGTCGTGGACGATGTATGAAGGCCCGCGCGGCGCGTTCATGTCCAACTCATTGGCCCGCCTCACCGCACCCAGCGAGGGCGCGCTGCGCAAGCGCGTGACCCTGCTGTACCGTCCGATCCCAGCGGATCAGACTTCCACCGTGGTGGAGAACGAGCAGAAAGATGCGATGTTCTCCGGCTCCCAGCAGCGCGTGTCCGTGCGTGCCCGCCAGCGTTTGGCGGCAGCGCAGAAAACCGCCCAGGAAGAAGCCTTGGGTTCCGGGTTGACCCGCTTCGGGCTGATCATCACCATCAGCGTGAAAGATGAAGCCGAGTTGAAGAAGTTCGACCGCACCGTCCCCGGCATGGTGTCCCACGCCAAGCTGCGGGTGCGCGAGGCGTTGGCGAACCAAGCGGTCACGTTCCAGGCAGGCTTGCCGCTAGGCATGGTCGTGCCTGATCACATGATGATCCCCGACGAGCTGAGGACGTGGTTCTGATGACTCCCCTGAAACTCTCGAAGAAACGCCAGCACACTAGCCCTGAGGATCTGGCCCTCTCTCAACTCACCGAGTCCCATAGCCTCACTCTGTCCAAGCGCGACGTGGCGCGCCTGGAACGCGCAGCGAAGAAAGCAGCGCCCAAGCCGGTCAAGGAACCAGGATTGCTCGCCCGCCTGCTGGCCGAGGGCGCCCAGTCCCGGCATGTTCCAGGCGATGCGGGCTGGAACCGCCGTGGCGGCGGGCCGGTGAACTACATCGAAAACCCGGTAGAGATTCAAGGCTCAGCCGTGCAGGTCTGCGGGTTCTGGCCCTTCGTCAACGGTGCCGGATTGCCTACCATTGGCGCACCTCTGGGCCGCCATCTGCTGCGCAACACGCTCGTGACCGGCGATCCTATTTCCTGGTTCCTCAACGGCATCATTTCCAATCCTTCCGCCTTCATCCTCGCCCAGCCAGGACTAGGCAAGACCTCGCTGGTGCACCGCCTGCTGGCCGTGCTCTCAGCCTGGGGCGTGGTGCCGATGATCCTGGCCGACTCACGCCCCGATTACGTGCCGCATATCCGCGCTCTGGGCGGGCAGGTCATCACCTTCTCCCCCGGCCAGGGGCATCTGAACCCGTTGGATCTGGGGCCGCTGGTGGCCAGCCTGAACGAGATTGACGACGAGAAGGCCCGGGACATTGCGATCCAGGAGATGATCAGCCGCCGCCGCTCCCTGATGGAAGGCATCGCCTCGATGATGCTGGGCCGGCCTCTGAAACCGCACGAATCCACCTGCTTGTCGGTGGCGATCAACGAACTCGATCCCGAGCTGCGTCGCGCGCCGTTGATCGGTGATCTGGTCGATTTCATTCGTTCCCGGCCCGAGGTGCTGCGCCAAAACGTGCTGGCCTACGATGATGACCACGAATACGACCAGCGGCTCCAAGCGCTGCTGGACGCACTGATCAATCTCGGCCCTTCCGGCGCGTACGGGGACATGTTCGCCAAGCCTTCGGATGCTCATATCACTCCCGGCGTGCCGGTGGTGTTCGACATTTCCGGGGTCAACGAGAACGACTCCGTGTTGGTCGCTGCTGTGCAGTCCTTGTGCTGGAACCTCGGCTCAGCCACTGTCTCTGCCGAGCAGCATTTGGCGGCAGCTGGCAAACGCCAGCGCCGCACCTACTTCCTGGTCATGGACGAGCTGTGGCGCATCCTGCGGGCCTCGGATGACATGGTGCACTTCATCGACACGATCACCCGCCTGAATCGCGGGCGCGGCATTGGCCAGGTCATGATCACCCACACCATGAACGACCTACGCCTGTCCAAAGAACACCTGACCGCCACCGCCTGGGGGTTCGTGGAACGCTCCGCATTGGTGTTCCTCGGCGGCTTGGCTCCTTCGGAGATGGGCAACCTGGAAGAAGTGTTCGCCCTGTCCTCCAAGGAAAAATCGTTGATGACGGACTGGACCGGTGAAGCCGTGGTCGATCCAAAAACCAACAAGGCCTCCCGCCGCCCTGGTGCAGGTCACTTCATCATGAAGGTCGGCAAGAACCCGGGCACCCCGTTCGTCACGCAGCTCACCGATCTGGAATTCGAAATTTCGGATACCAACCGGGCATGGGAGATGGTCAAATAATGTTCAACGCAGATCCGCGCTCCGGACGCAAAAACCAACCAGCAAACGACGAAACCTTATGGATCATCGGCGGCAGCATCCTCACCCTCGGAATCATGGGCGTGCTGTTGTGGACGCTCGGCGCGATCCTCGACCCGCACGTGCCGCAATCCTCGAACAATCCAGTGCAGATCCTCATGGATCAATCACGCGGCTACCTGCCCGTGGGCGGGCTGCAAATCGCCGTGTTCGCCCTCGGGCTGCTGCTCCTGCTGGCGGTCATCGCCATGCTCGTGGTGGTGTGGCGGCGCAGCCGAGGCACCAGCTCACGCATTGATCACCTGGCCAAGGAAATGGCTCACGCCAAAGACTTCAAGGCCTTGGAAGAACCAGCAGCCCGCGCCGACGCTGAACGCCTCGGAGCCACTAAAGCTGGCATAGGCGTACATCTAGCCAAACTGGTCAACAACCATAAGCCCTTGTTTGCTTCCTATGAGTGGGTGCAGATCTGGTTGATGGGGCCACGAGCCGGCAAAACCTCCTGCGTGTGCGTCCCCCAGATCCTGGAAACCGGCGGCCCGGTACTGGCCACCTCGAACAAGCGCGACATCGTAGACATGACCCGTGGCCCCCGCGCCCGCGTCGGCGCTGTCTGGGTTCACGACGTGCAGGGCATCATCGGTGAAGAGCCTTCCTGGTGGTGGAACCCGCTCTCCTTCGTGACTGATATGAAAACTGCGGTCAAGCTGGCAGATGTGTTTATTGCTTCGGAGACCTCAGCCGGTGCCAAGTCCGACGCGTACTTTGAGTCGGATGGAAAGCGCCTGCTGTCTCATTTCCTGTTTGCTGCGGCGATTGCCAACCGGCCGATCACCGACGTGTTTGCGTGGGCGCAAGATCCCGAGGACAAAACCGCACGAGACCTGCTGGACGAGCACGGGTACCAGGATTTCTCCTCCGCTCTCTGGCAGATCCAGGGACTGACCCCCAAGCAGCGTGATGGCGTGTATGGCACGATGCGCCCGTGGATCACGGTGCTTTCCTATGAGGAAGTCACCCCTTGGATTCGCCCGAATGGGAACTTTGCCCGTCCCGAATTCGATCACCGCAAATTCGCAACGAGCACCGATACCTTGTATCTGGTGTCCAAGGAAGGTGCGGGCACGGCCCGCGCCATCACCGCCGCATTGGTGATGGCCGTGATGGATTCCGCCGAAAAGACTGCCGCCGCGCTGCCCGGTGGCCGGTTAACAACACCGATGATGGCGGTGCTGGACGAGGCCGCGAACGTCGTTCGCTGGCGCGAGCTGCCCGACGTGTATTCGCACTACGGCTCGCGCGGCATCGTGGTGTCCACGTTCTTCCAGTCCTACAAGCAAGGCGTGGAAGCCTACGGGCAAGACGGAATGGATAAGCTCTGGGGCGCATCGAATATCCGCGTGGCCGGATCTGGCCTGTCTGACGATAAGTTCCTGCCGTATCTGGAAAAGCTGATCGGTGCCCGCGACGTGCTCAAACGCTCCTCCAGTACCAGTGGCCGCAACGGTCGCTCAGTGTCCAGCTCGATGCAGCGTGAATCCATTCTGGAAGTCTCAGACCTCGGCGCACTGCCTAGAGGTCGTGCCATTGTTACCGGCTCTGGCATTCCTGCAGGACTGCTCGAACTCGTGCACTTCTCCCAGAAGCCTTATGGCCAAGATGTGAAGCTGTCCCAGGACTACTACGAGAACGTGGAAAAATTCATTCCATAATCTACCGATCTGGTACAGGAACAGAGTGCGCACTTAATGTCGCGTCCACCATCTAATATCGTTCACATGACAGTTGAAGAGGGACAGCACGTTTTCATTTCCTATGTTCGTGAAGACAAAGAAAATGTTGACCGGCTTTGCGAAATGCTGAAAGCGGCACAGATACCTTACTGGCGCGATTTGAAGAGCCTTGAACCGGGGGATGACTGGAAACGGAAGATCCGGGGAGCCATACGAAACAACGCCTTGGTTTTCCTGGCGTGTTTCTCCGATAGCTCTCGCAGCCGCACCAAGAACAACATGAACGAAGAGCTGCACTTAGCAGTTGAAGAAATAAGAAAGATGCCTCCCGGTGAAACCTGGATCATTCCTATCCGTTTCGATGAAGGCGATGTACCGGACTGGGAACTTGGCCCTAACCGTTCACTCAATGACATCAACCGGGTTGATCTGTTCGGCAACTCCTACGCCGAGAATATTGTGGCTCTGACGAGTAAAATTAACAAGCTAATGGGAGCGAATGACAACGCGGCCACTACTCGTGCATTTGTGGAAGAATCTCAGGCGCAAGATCGTCCTAAGCTATTGCAACAATTGACCAAAGAAATGATTGTCAATCCGTCCAGGCGAATCGAACTCGATGACCTTATTAGAGACGAACTCCGCAACGTCCTAAAGTTCCTGGATGATGAAAACCGCTATAGCAACCAAATCATTTCCGGAACTAATGAAGACAGGGTCAGAAGACTTGTTGCATTAAGCAACGAGACTTGGGAAGCTGTCCGGCCCTTCTGTTATTCACTTGCAGTCGCTGCTCGTTGGGGAAATAGCGATACGCTTTCACCGTGGGTTTCGGGCATCAGGAGCATTGTCTCAGCGGCCTACAAGTTACGTCCGGGTGCTGAAATTGTCAATAATATACGCCATATCGCTGCGGTGGCGACTGTTAGTGTTGCTGCTCTTGCTTGCACAACAGAATCCCGTTGGGACAACTTTAAGACACTCCTGGCTAATCCTCGTGTTACGGGTAATCATGACGTTGGAAGCACCGAAGGACTCCTTAAAGCCACCGGGTACTGGAAACCTTTCCCAAGCGGGGGAATACTGGATTCAGTATTTGCTGTATCGCTAGAAACTGGCGATGACCCTATTGAGCTAATGATTCAGTACCAAAAACGCGGTGGAACGAGACACACGCCTGTTTCAGACTGGTTACACTTCGTACTCAAACCTCTTTTCGAATACACAGCTGACGAATATGAGAACCATTATCACCACGCCGAAATAATGTTAGGCATTGTCGGCCAGGACATTGCTATCCAAGATGCAAAAGGTCGGGGGCTTAACGGGAGCCGTACAAGGTCAAACTGGTTTGGACGTTCCGGGTGGAAATACCAGTACGCTTCCCCCTCTCCCATCGAGCGGATGGGAGCGGAACTCACTCGTGATGGCGCGTCTTGGCCGCCGGTTCGTGGGGGACTATTCGGTGGTGATGTAGATAGAGCTGCCCAAGCTATTGAGATGTACGGTGGCGACTACAGCTACTTTAGCAATGGGTTCTACTAAAAACTTTTGAAGGGGCCAACACCGATGTGTGTTGGCCCCTTTCGCTTGCATGGAACTAGTTCACGGACTCCCTGATTTCCTCAGGCATGTCCTGGGCTGGCCACTGATCGGGCACATCCTCGCGTACTGGTGGGTCATAGTCCCAGAATGGGCCATCTGGTGAAGTCAGCTCCCCCATCAACGGATAGAAGTAATCGCGCATGTACGAGGCCATTCCGGTAGCGCCCTCCCACCGCATTTTTTCGAAGCTCAGCCACAACGAGGTGATCAGCGTGATCGCTTCTTCATAACGCCACCATTCAGGATCCCACCGGAACTCCCCCTTGTTCAGCCGCCGCCGGAAGTTGGGCAAAGCCCACCCGGTGAGCCATTCCTCTTCCGTCTCAAAAGCTAAGGGGTGCTCCGCTTCCTCGCCCTGTCCTTCATCGGCTGGTGCGGACGGTTCCAGGTGTTCATCATTGATGAAGCTCACCGAGTCACCTCCGCGCTCTGTCCACGCTTTCGTGCGTGCCCGCTGCCATGCTGCGCTGCCGGCCTGCTCGATGTACCGAAGCGCACCGCTTCACCGGGCTTGGTGGGGAATCCGTGGACGGCCCTTGCTCGGGCGAGCACGGCCGCCGCAGCCTTGGATCCCTGCCCCATATCATCCGGATGCACGCTGGCACCGGTCGCGTGCTGCGTTTCGGGTCTTCCCAAACTCGGCGCGTTGACTGCTTCGCGGCCTTCGGCAGCATCGCGATCCCGAGCATCAAGCTGGGTTTCGCCTTCTGCTTGTTCAGCCTTCTCCAGATGCCCTTCGGCAGCTTCTTCACGGGCCTGGGATTGTTCTTCCTTCGCCTCAGCCTGGGTGGAAGCTTCTGGTGCGTCGTGGCCGCGCTCTGCGTTCGCTTCCTGGTCTAGTCGAGTGCTGGCTTGGTAGTCATCAATGGCATTGCGCAACGCCTGGTAGCGTTCCATGGGCGACTGGGGATGGTTCTTGTAAATGTCCTCGATATTGATCCCCAGCGCGTTGCGCAGCCGATCCGATCCGGCCATGAATGCTTTCGAGGCATCGGGATAACGGGCCGACAGTTCCGAGGCCACGGTCATCCGGTCAGCGATTTGCTGGGAACTCATTTTCACGAAATCCCGTGCAGCCATGTCCTTCTTCAACAGCGAGACGACCTGCTGCTGCAACCGGTGCGCTTGGGCTTCGGGGTCTCGGTTCGCCGCGCGCCGGTCAGAAGCTTCCTTGGCCTGCATCGCAGCACCCAGGGCCATGCGCAGCACACGGCCGAACTCCATCGAAATATCTGATTCTTCGTCGTTTTCCATGTCCTGCACTCTCCCATCTCTGTTCGGTCACCGGCCTAAACCGTGATCCCGATCCTTCTTGGTCATTCGCGCACCCGGATACGCCACCGCATGAACCGGTAGACGCTGCTCGGCATCTCGAACAATCTTCTCCGCCATCGCCACGACCTGCTGCGCAGCCTGAGCCAGTTGCGGACGTTCGAAGGTCATGCGGCCCTGCATCATCACCCGCGACAAGCGGTTAGCCTGGCGCAGCACCGCCATCCAGCCCTGCTCCGCAGAACGCGACCCGAAACGCGACGATAAACGCGCAGCATAAGCACGGTTACCCATGCCCTGCCCAGCCCTGGCCATATGCGTGCTCAACCGGGCCAAACTGCCAGGCTTGTTCCCTTCCAGCTCCAACGACAACCGCGCGTAGATGTTCGCCAAGGTATCCGGCCCAAGCTGCCCGCCATTCAACTTCGCGGAAGTGGACTGCGACAAATCAAACGCCCGGTAACCGGACGCGCGCTGCACCCGAGCACTGCTGTGCCGGCCAGCCAAGAACTGTTCCGCCTCGCGCACCCCAGCCCCGTTGAAACGTGACTTGATGGATGGCCATCCAAGACTGCGATCCAGCTTTGACGGCGCGTACCACACCGCCTGATCCTCACCAGATTTCGTTCCCAACGACACCTTGTAACCGGTAACCCGAGACGTGGAATCCTTGGCGAAATGCGGGGCAACCTGCACCCCCATCTGAGGCAGCTGGCGAATGAAATCATCAGCACTCGAAGAGCTTGCCAGCGCCGCACGCATGCGACGGGAAATCTCCACCCGATCAGATACCGCGTAGCTTTCACGAGCTGCCCGTTCGCGCTCCGCTGGCTTCTCCCCAGACAAGCCTTGCTGCTGCGTCACCGAGGATTCAAGGGAACGCAAGTTGTATTCGTTTTCCAGCTCGCGGCACGCGACCTGGGCACGATGGAAATCATTGTGGGTATTCGCTTTGGTGCCATCCTCGCGCACCATCTGAACCACCAGATGAATGTGGTCATTGCCGTTCTTCGAAGCCCCATGATGCACTGCAACCCAGCGCAAGGACTTCGCACCATCCGGGTCAATAAAACCCATCTTTTCAACGAAGGACTCTGCGATGCTCTTCCATTGCGCATCAGACACAGAACCTTCGGACTCGGCCAATGACAAAGAGCAGTGCCAAACATGCGTTGGCGTCGATCCGACCATGATCTTCTTGCCCTGTCCATCGGTCAAGAAGCCGCCGGCAACTTCATCTTTCGCGTACACCGGCTTAGCCACTTCGGTGCCGTGCAGCTTGCGCGGGGCATCCAAGATCTCCGCGATTTCAAACGCATCGTACTTCGACAACTGCACGCCCGGAGCATAAGCAAAAGTCACCCGGTCATCACCAGCGATCAACCGCTGATTCTCATGCTCGTTCGCACGACCAGGGCCAACCAGGTAGTTCATCAACCCGACCATACGGCCACCGCGAGTAACGTTCGGAATCATGCCGGATCACCCACGATCTTCAACGACTCCAAAACCTCGTCAATACGTTTCACGGTTGCCCGCAGATGCTCCAACGAATCGTGCAGCTCGTCCTTGATTTCACCGGTCGTGTTCGCCACCCTGGCGATCTGGTTGATGTTGTTCCCCGCAGCAGCAAGACCACGCTGCAACAAGAACAGCGACGTGATCAGCTCATGACGTTCGGCAGCAGTCTCACCACGAGACTGCGACATCGTGGACTCCACCAACAACCGAGGAACCGACACGCCAACTTCGTCGGCCATAACCTGCAACGCCAGGTTCTGCTCCACGGTCAGCTTCACCTCGCGACGCACCGAACGACCACCAGCCGCATTCGGCTGGCGCTTGCGCGAATCAAAACGAGCCATGCGAACCAACCTCCCGCCCAGTGCAACGCCAATCGACCTAACAAGGTCAATTGTCCCACCCGCAAAATCAAAGATCAAGGACACAAGCCACTTAGCCGTGCTAAGTGTATAGCTTGCTCCGCCTCTTCGGCGGGGCACTTCGTCTTTAGTGGGTGCAACAAGCGTTGGCATAAGAAGATGCCCGCGCTACGCTGGAAGCATCAGAAGCTCGCCAGATCGGCCTAGCCGAAGTGGCGCAGTCCTATCGGAAGGTTCAAGCCATGAGTGACTCAGCAAGCCGCATCCTCGAACAGCTCCAAGCGCAAAACGACCTGCGCATGCAAGCCGCCAACGATATTGCCCAAGCCGTCGCCGCGCGTGTGGAAGCTGAACAGCAACTAGAACAAGCCAAGGCCGCCGAAAAGCAATCTTTCGCCGCTGCATTGAAGAAGGGATGGACGCAAACCGAGCTGAACAAGATTGGCTCACCATCCCGTCGCCGGCCTCGCAAGAAGGCCGACCAAACCACCCCAGCAGCAGAGAGTTAAACGAGCACATGGCAATGGGCCGGCACTCACCCAAAAGTGAGTACCGGCCCATTTTTTAGACCTGGTTACGTGGGTAGCCTCCTGCCCACATGGGCACGAAAAAAGCCCTCCCGCTCCGCTGCTTTTTTCGCACACATGATGGACAGCAGGGACCAATCGACCGCCCGCACACAAGCCACAAGCTGCGGTACCTGAGTTACTCTACGACGAGTGATCGCGGCCTGTGCACGGCCTCTAGTAAAGGCAACCCGCCAGGATAAAGTTCTCTGAATCGTTCGGACTTTATTCTCCGATTCCAGTTCCTCGATCCCGACCGGATCGGTTCGACTTCCCTATAGTTTTCGGCATCCCGTGGCCCTTGGGAAAACCTTGCCTTGCCGTCGCTGCGCGACGCGCAATGAGCTGGCCATCCCGCTTCACCTGATCAATCTCAGGTACTGCAGAACCTCGACGGAACTGCTTGAAACTGGCAACCCCCTTGCCATTCTCAGCCAACCATCTTGCCGCTTCCTCGGTAGCAGACTTGCCCTCCGGCGTGACCAAATTATTCGCAAAATCCGATGGCACCGGGCGGCCGCCAAGCTGACTCTCTCCGCGTTCAAAAGCCTCGCGCCCGGCCTGCCACCGGCCAAAAATTCCGGCCTTGGATTCCTCGAATGTGGCCTGCACACTCACCACATCGTAGGTGTAGCCGCGCTTGTCCAAAGTAGCGGCAACTTCCTGCGCCGACCCTTGCGATTTCAGCACAGTGTCAATGACATAGTTCGTTCCATCCTTGCGCAAGTCCTTCTGTAGCTTGGCGCTAAGCATGGACGATTCTTCATGCACTAACGCAGCAAACTCCATTGGCGCGAACTTGTGCCCTTGTGCTTCAAGTTCTTTCACCAATGGAGTTTTCAGGCGATCCAGGTTCCCGCTCTCTAGCTCGTGCTGGATGATCTTCTCTTTGAACATATCCGGGTCACACTGAACGTAACCAGGTACATTATTCAAACGTTCCCGTTGCACGGTTCCTTTGCCAGCTCCGGGCGGTCCAGCCATCACAATGGCTTTTCCCTCGTGCTTGATTTCGCCGCGCTTGGCCGAGTCAGCAACAACCTCTTGCATCCACTTCTTATGCAAAAGTTCCCGCTCCGACATGGCACGTGGCCGCGATCCGCTTTGAATAAAATACTGCTCCTGTTTGATCGTCGAGTATGCCCCGCGAGGGTTCATATTAGGATCAGCCAGCACCCGACGCAGCGCCGCGTAATGTCGTTCTATTGATTCGTCGTTAGCCAACGATTCACCCTTCGGTTGCTCGCCGCCTAATCGGCCGTCTTCATCAAAACTTCATCGTAAGTAGCAGCGTCAATCAGCTCATGCCGCAGCGCGTCACCCACTTCTTCCCAAGTTCCGTCCAGGCTCTCTTCGTACTCCCCGTACTCGTTCGCCCAGGGGGTCGGCTTGTACGGCCACTCCACCAGTAGACGCACCAGTTCCTCACGGTCGATAAATCCGGCCGCGTACCGCTGGCACACCTCATAAGGGCTTGCAGCGTTGAACTCGCCAACCACTGCCGGTACAGCCTGGGCGCGCTGCAACGCCTTCGCCACCGCAGGCTGGGACATACCCAGCAGCGCCGCCATCTCACGCTGAGTCATCCCGCCAGCAGCAGCCTTCAAAGTACGCTTGTAGTCCAGCGCATCAACCTCGACACGCTGCCGAGCTTTCAGCAGCTGCGCACGCATATCATCATGCTGCGGCCGTTCCATTAGCTGACTCATGACAACCTCCTAAACCTCGAAACAAACATTCCCTCACTTCAAATATAACATTAGTTATCATTATGGATCAAGGGTTTTGTTCGATAGCGAACGGTAAATACTCGCCGCGCTGACACCAAGAATCTTGCCGATCTGCGCGTAGCTTTTCCCTTCCTCGCGCAACTGCCGCGCCGTGTCGATGCGGTCTGCATCCATGACGCGTGGGCGCCCTCCGACTTTCCCTGGGCGCGCGTGCGCTTAACCTCGGCGGGTGTTCTCCTGGATCATAGAAACGCGCAGCTGCGCCATAACCGCCATAATGCCCACAATGGCTTCGCCCATCGGCGTAGATATGTCCACGTCCAAGAATGGCTCAGTAAGACTTTTGATCCTCACGCCGCGCTCCCCAGCTCGCGGATAATCTCAATGGCCATCCGCTCTTCACCTGCCACACGATCCAGGGCGCGGATGACCAAAGTATCCCCCAGCTGCAATTGCGTCTTGCACGCGATCCACTGCGGCCGCGCAGCTTCACGGCTCGACTCCCCACGGTTAGTAAATATCTGTTCGGCCCCAGCCGCGCGCAGCTCGGCCGCCTGCGCCTGCGGGTTCTGCTCGCGCGTGCTCACTCGCGCATATCCAATGACTGCCATATCAAAAACGGTACACAGCCAGGTTGTGCAACGTTTCGGTTTTGAAAGACGTTTCTGAAACAAAAAACCCCGGCGTGTCGCCGGGGTTCTGTCAGAGTCCGAAGTCGTCATCACTTCTGTCCATAGTCCACAGCACTGCCGCCCGTAAGAGGAACGCTCTACGGGACACCGAAAACGAGCGTTTAAATGACATAAGCGGGAATGGGAACGGGGGCATTGCCGGCAAGCCTACCAAGTCTGAAATTCGAGAAGTCAGCGTCTCGGAATGACTGTGGCTGCAATGCGGGCAGCGGCGATGAGTTCATCTTTAGGGGCTCCGGAGGCCGCTTCAACGCTGAGCCCGTAGAGCGTAACCATGATAAAGCGGGTTAATGCCTCACAATCCGTGCTGGACGGTATCTCTCCCGTGTCTGATGCCTGAGTGATCCGCTCCATTACGGCAAGCCTCATGTTTTCCCGGGCATCTGCCAGTAGATCGACAATTTCCCTGTGGGGATTGGCTGATGATAAGCCTGCTTGAATTGTCATGCAGCCAGCCGGGACACTTGGATCCTTGAATACCTCTACGCGACCAATCAACAGGTCGGTTATTGCATCGTGAACGCGGGGCTGCGCCATGGCTACTTTCAGCTGGTGGCTTCGATCACACATGTACAGGTCGAGCGTTTTCTCAAACAGCTCACGCTTGCTTCCGAAAGCTGCATAGAGACTCGGAGGATTGATGCCCAGAGCCTTAGTCAAGTCTGCGATGGAAGTGCCTTCGTACCCCTGGCTCCAAAAGAGCTCCATGGCCTTGAGCACTGCAGATTGTTCGTCGAAACTGCGCTTACGTCCTGCTGGCATGATGCACTTCCTGATTTGAAGAAGGTGGTGGGCTTTACCAATTCTATAGTGATTGATACAGTTTATCTCACGGCAGCTTTAGCGATCACTACATAATGTTGTTTGCGGGTTAAATGAACCGTGACCTTGGGTTCATCGCAGACAGTGGCAGTGGGGTTCGGCTGACAACAACGAATAGAAGGAACAACCATGGCAGTCCAATCCGTAGCAACTTCCACATTCCAGGCAGAGGTCCTTCAGGAGCAACTGCCAGTTCTCGTAGATTTTTGGGCGCCCTGGTGCCCACCATGCCGGGCGGTCGGGCCTGTCTTGGACTCCTTGGCACAGGAGTACGCAGGGAAGATCAAAGTCGTCAAGGTCAACGTGGATGAAAATCCCCAACTTGCACAGCAATATGGGGTGACATCGATACCCGCCTTCAGGGTCTTCGACAACGGGCATGCAGCCGGCTCCTTTGTTGGCGCGATGCCCAAGGAGGCCTTTGAAGAGCGACTCTCGGTCTACTTGAACACCTAGACGCGAGCCCACAGCGGTAACAACTAGTTTCATGCAAGACCAGGGCCCGTACCCGCAAACCCACCGAGTGGCAACAACAACAGGGAAAGAGGCCAGCTCATGGCATACCACGAACACACAGACCAGCGATACCTGCGAAATCTTCGAGCGGGAGCTCCAGAAGCAGTCAAAGCATTTCTGGACTTTGACCAAGAAGCTCTCAGAGGAGCAAATAAGGTCATTTCACGCAAGAATACAGAACTGATGGCCGTGGCTGTTGCCTTGACAACGCAATGCGCCTACTGCATTGAGGCCCACGTGAAGGCAGCAAAGGAGGAGGGAGCCACCGAACAGGAGATTTCAGAGACGGTGATGATCACCTCGGCGATGAGGGCTGGTGGCGGTCTTGCCCATGGTTTCATGGCAATGAAATTCTTCGAAGGCTCGCCAGTGGAGCCAAGTGACGCCCACCAGGTCTGAGAATCCACTAGATAAAGTCAGGGAAGCCGCTGCCAGGCGAATCCTAACGAGAAAGCTGTAGTGACTTAAGCTTTTACTTCCCAACAAGTAGCGACGCCGGTACGAGATTTACTGTATCGGCGTCGCAATCGCCTGAGAATTTATTGAAAGGGCGAGTGTTGGAACCCGGATCAACTAGTCCAAATTCAACCTTGCTGTAGGCGGTAGTTCTTCTTTTTGCAAGTAGAGCCGTTGAGTACGTCTACAGATCAACTATTGAGGCTGAGTCGCCGCATGCTGCTGTTGTTGAACAAGGGGTCTAGATCGAATAATTCTTCCGCAAAGGAAGCCGATTCCTGCTGTAGCCATTCGACAATTTGCGACCGGCGGGGTTCAGTCATTCTCGGCTCAATGGCTGCGACGCTGAGGGAAGCGACTGGCAGCCCATCGGCGCCTCGAACAGGTACCCCCAGGCCGGCCGAATCCGGAACCAGAAGCCCGGGGAAATACGCATACCCCGCGGCTCGGGTTTCATCGATCATTTGACGCAGAACAGTCGATTCAAGAGCAAGGCTCCCTCCGCTGTGATTCTCGGCATCATCACGGACGATATGTTCAATATCGTCGTCGTCCAACCAGGCTAGGAGTGCGAGGCTGCCGGCACATGTTCCGAGTCGCAGCCGGTCGCCCACGCGCGGGTTCAATGTGCGAATGGGGAATGAACCGACCGCTTGGTCAATGCAAAGAGCACGGCCACCTGCCCGGACAGACAGGTAAACGGTATCTCCAGTCAGTTCAGCCAGACGGAGAAGGTGCGGTTCAGCCACGTCGAGCAGTCCATGCCTGTCCGAAGCTGCGACGCCGAACCCAACCATGGGAAGGCCGAGGAAGAAAGTACCTGACTCATCATCCTGCTCAACCCACCCAATTTTGGAAAGTGTTCCCAGCAACCGGTGGACAGTGGTTTTCGATAGCTTGGTTTCCGCAGCAATATCCACGAGCCTGCCACCGCTGCTGCCGGCGGCAGAAAGCACCTGGATCACAGCGGCGGCTCGTTCGACGCTTCGGATACCGTCCGTCGATGCAGCCAGTGCGGATCCTGGTTCTTCGTTCGTCGTCATGAAACTAGGATATCTGGAATCGGTGTGAACGATACTAGGGTTGCCATGGCTAGGGCTTTATTCCGAGGTACGCTTCCCGTTTCACCGCTGGGCGCGAACGGATTACTTCTTCAATCGGTTCCGTTCCCCATCCTGGAAGGTCGGGAACCTGAAGCCGGTCCCCGCGTAGTACCGGAGCATGGGTGAAAAGTTCGTCGTCGAATCCTAAACGGTCAACATCATGTTCCATGATTCGCAGGTTTGGTACGGCTGCGGCGAAATTGGCGCTCATCATCGTGGACAGATGGCTGTAGAAATTGTGGGGGGCGACATTGACATCGAAAGCCTCGGCGGTGTTGGCAACCTTCATTGCCTGCCATGCGCCATTCCAGATGACGTCGACGATAGCGACATCGAGGGATTGCCGTGAGAAGTAGGGAAGGAATTCCCGTACTCCAAACAATGTTTCGCAAGAGGCAATGGGCACTCCGCTTTGTTCGCGGATGAGAGCCAGGGCATCGGGGTTGTAGAGGTCGAGCTCAGCCCAGAACAGGTTCGCATCTTTCAACGCACGCAGCAAGCGCAGGAATCCCTCGGTTCGAGCATTGAAGTTCATGTCGAGAAGAATTTCAACGTCTTCCCCGACTCCCTCACGCAGGGCCTCGACATGGGCTACGACATCCTTGATGAGCTTCAAGTCGATGTTCAGTCCGGGCTCGTATGGGTTGCCGAAACCGGCACCCCAAGATTTGGGGCCATTGGGACCATAAGCGAACATGTTGGTTTTTACGGCGCTGAATCCGCGATCCTTCGCTTCGCGCCCGACGTCTGTGACGCCAGCGAGATCGGAGATCCGAGATCCATAGTGGTCAGGATGGCTGATGCGCCAACTCGCGCAGTGTGACCAGTAGACCTGGATTTCGTCACGGTGCTTTCCACCGAGCAATTGATGTACTGGGATTCCGAGGATCTTGGCTTTGGCATCTAGCATGGCATTTTCGATGGCGCCAAATGCCTCTGCGGGAAGTCCTGAAGGTGCAGGGCGTGCTGTTGCTGCTACCTTCATGTAAGTGCGTTCATGATTGAAGATATCACCGCCGACGAACAGTGGTGCATACAGCTCGATAACGTTGGTCAATCCTCTGGGGCCGAAGTCTTCGTCGAATTCGGACCATCCGACGATGCCATCCTCCGTCGTGAGCTTTACAAAGTGGTAATTGCGCCATCCTGCATCGCATGACAGCGTTTCAATGCTTCGGATTCTTACTGTCGTTTCATCGTGCATCTTCGTGCCTCCATCGGCAAGGGTTGGTTCGTGGGTTGTTGACTGGATTGATCGCCTGCTGGCCTTTCAGTAGGCGGGCTATGTCGGTATATGCTTTGGTGCTGACTTCTTCGAGAGCGTCAGCGGATAGGTAAGCTACGTGCGGTGTCAGGAGAATATTCGGTTGATCCCGCAGGGGACTTGATGGCTGGAGCGGTTCCTGAGCGAAAACATCCAAAGCCGCACCGGCCAGGTGTCCGGAGCCAACGGCTTCTGCCAGTGCCGCCTCATCGATGATTCCTCCTCGGGCCACGTTCACAAGAAAGCTTCCTTTCTTGAACTGACCCAGCTTTTTCTTGTCGATGAGATTCCTTGTCTGCTCGGTCAACGGGATGTGCAGGGATATTACATCCGAGGTGGAGAGGAGCTCTTCAAGCTCCATTTCCTGAACAGGCGTTTTGCCTAAGGGGTCTGCGATTCTGTGAGATCCGTGAACATGGATGGAAAATCCCAGGGGGGCTGCAATTTCCGCTAGTTTTTGACCAGATCTCCCGTAGCCGAGGATGCCGAGTTTCAGAGCTGAAGGACGGCGAATGTTTCGGCCAATCCCATGGCCGTTCCAGCCATGGGCCCGTATCTCCGCATCGAAATCCTTGATCTTGCGAATTCCGTTCAGCATGAGGGTCAGCGCGTGAATGGCGACTTCAGCGTAGTTCCCGTCTGGCACGTTTGTTACCTGAATACCCAGATCTGTGGCGGCCTCGACATCTACTGAATCTACGCCAACCCCGGGTCGGGCGATGATCTTGAGGCGCGGTAGCGACTCCATGACATGGCGCGTGATGGGCTCATTCATGACGATGAGCCCATCCGCGTTATGGCAACGCATGATGACGTCGGCTTCACTGGTGCAAGGGCGTACCTCGAATGAAGCGTCGAGGCCTTTGAAGGCCTCCATCTTTGCTGGATCGACAGGGATCGGGGCGCTGTCGGTCTTGTAAATCCGATGTGGCATGCGCGTTTCCTATTGTTCTAAGCGGGGTTATGCCAGTGTGGTGACCACGTCGACAGGGCGAATGAGAGTGTCCCTGATAGGGGATCGTTGCTGTACGATTTCGATCAGTTCTTCCAGCTCCTCCCGAGAAGAACCTGGGGCGTCCAGTTCGACGTTGACCCGGATCTGGCTGGCGCCCGGGTGCTCCTCCGGGGCCACTCCCAGGAAGGACGCGAGATCGAAGTCAGCTTCCAGGTTCAGCTGGAAGCTCTTTAGCTCGATTCCCTTGGAAGCAGCATTGGCAGTGAGGGTCACCGTGTAGCATCCGGCCAAAGCCTGAAGGACATATTCCGCCGGCGAAACCGCGGTGTCCGTTCCGAGAAGGGAAGCCGGTTCATCACTGCGCATTTCAAACTTTCCGGCGCGTGACTCATCTTTCTGCCCTGCCTGGGTGAGCGCTCCAGTCGCAGCCCGAAGCTTGAAGCCATCTTCCCATTGGCCTCCCACCGAGAAGGTGACTTCGCCAAGTGCGCGGTCTCCGCGCACTGCTTCGATGGTGGCTGTGAGCTGGTCCAGGTTGACTCCGTTTACGGTGCCCCGCTGCATGTTGGCTTCTGCATTTGACATGTTGATCTCCTAATTCATTATTCGTTGGGTGTTGCTTGTTAGATCTAACCATAGTTCCGGCAAGTGGAACAAGGTTCCATTTAGAGCGTTTCCGGGGAAAGTGATTTTGTGGGGAAATCGGTTGAATTTTTTGCATTCTTGATGATCCGCGCTCGCACCACAAGAACGAGGACACCGGACAAGAGCGTGAATGCGCTGGCAACGATCATTCCTGGCTGAAGGCTTCCTGTCAGGTCCTTGAAATGCCCAGAGATGTACGGGGCGAAGAACCCGGCGAGGTTGCCAATTGAATTGATAACGCCAATGCCGGCGGCGGCCGCCGTTCCAGTTAGGAAGGTTGGAGGTATCTGCCAGAACACCGGAATGGAGCAGAACACTCCGATCGCAGTGATGCTGATGCCGATCATGCTCAGTATGGGTGAGCCGAGAATCAGGGAAACGGCCAGCGCAGTGCCTCCGACAAAGCAAGTGATAGCAACGTGCACGAAGCGTGACTGCCGCTTGTCTGAATGCCGCGACCAAGGAAGCATCACCGCGCTGGCTACAGCGTAGGGAATAGCCGTAATCAGGCCGATCTGAGTGAGGCTAAACTGCACACCATATGTGGCTTGGAAGCCGGCCACAATCTGCGGAAGGAAAAATCCTACGGCATAAACGCCGTACGCGATTCCGAAAAAGATCAATCCCAGCAGGAAGACCCGGGGGCTGAAAGCATTGCGAATTGAATGCCCACCATGAGCGGCGTTCACTTCCGCGTCTTCCGCGGCTATTACAGCTTCAAGTCGCTCAGCGTCGGCCCTGGGGAGCCACCTGGCCTTGGTGGGTCGGTCAACCAAGATAAAGTAACCGATAATGCCCGCGATGACGGTGATGACCCCGCAAGACAGGAACATGAAGCGCCAGCCAACAAGGCCCAGCAGGCCGTCGCCGTGCTGCATGAGGATGGTTGCAATCGGCGACCCAAGTAGGAATGAAATAGGGGCTGCGATATAGACATAGGCCAGAATTCGAGCACGGTGGCCGCGAGGGAACCAAATGCCAAGAAAATAAACGATTCCGGGGAAGAACCCAGCTTCGGCAACACCGAGCAGGAACCGCAAGATGTAGAAGCTGATGGGACCCTGGACAAATGCCATCGCCCCAGCGATGGCCCCCCACGTCACCACGATCCGTGTGATCCAGATGCGGGCGCCGAACTTATCTAGCATGAACTGGCTGGGTACTTCGAATAGGAAGTAGCCGATGAAGAAGACGCCCGCGCCCAATCCGTAGGCCGTGGCGCTCAGGCCGAGGTCGATGTTCATGGTTAGGGCCGCAAAGCCCACATTGACTCTATCTACGTAGCTCAAGAAGTAGAGGATCATGAGCATGGGCAGAAGCCGCAAAGCGACTTTCTTTAGAACTTTTTTATCGATGCCAGTTGTAGTCATCGATACACCTCCTGCAACGTCGTTGTTGGTGAATCCGAGGGTCCCGCCCTTGTCCCCTTGCGAGTGGAGAAACCTGCATCGCCATGGATTTGAATCCTGGCAGCAAATCGGAATACGTGGATTTCGCGGTATGAAATCGTCCTGAAATGCGAAATACTTCTGTATTAGTGAAGCAGATCACGCCTTAAGCGTCAATAAAAAAGTTCCACTAGTTGGATCGCGGTTCCATTTATATGGGATGGTGGGGTGGTACTGAGGTGAATAATCTCGAAATCTGCACTGAGGTATTGTCGAGTCAAAATATTGTTCAGCGCCTAAACCACGTCATGAGCATCCCGGCGCTGATTTTGCTATGGACACTCTTGGAATAAGCGCGCTAATGTATCGTTTTCCGAGCTGGATGGCACGGATTCTTACCGAATAGCTCAACGCGCGAACAAGCTGAAGATCAATAATCAACATGAGGTGAATCAAACTTGCAGACCCCTTTAGGCGTACACGGTTTAACAACAGCCCTGGTCAATACCGATGGAACGCCTGAGAACCCGCTGGAGGAACTCGACCTTGCGCAGCTTCGCAAACGAACGAGCATGAAGTGGACGACCCACCCAGAAAACGTCCTACCGTTATGGGTCGCTGAAATGGACGTCAAACTCGCCCCACCCATTGCCGAACACTTGATGCAGACCATTAGCGCTGGCGATACCGGATACCCGTCAGGCACTCAATTGGCCGAAGCGGTGAAGCGATTTGCCTCCGAAAGATGGGGGTGGGACGGACTGGCCGTAGAACGCACGGCAATTGTTCCCGACGTGATGATGGGAATCATCGAGGTGCTGCGGTTGATCACCCACCGTGGCGACAACGTCGTGGTCAGCCCTCCGGTATATGCCCCCTTCTATGCTTTCGTCAGCCACGATGGGCGAAATATCGTCGAGGCGCCTATGGGGTCCGACCTGCGCCTATCCATGGAAAACCTTGACAAGGCCTTCGCCCAAGCCACTGCTGGAGGTCAACGCGCCGCATACCTCATGAGCAATCCGCACAACCCCACCGGAACCGTACACACCGCAGAGGAACTCGCCTCCGTGGCACAGTTGGCCCGCGACTACGGTGTGCGCGTGGTGTCCGACGAAATCCACGCACCTCTGGTCTTATCTGGCACTACCTTCACCCCCTACCTCAGCGTGCCCGGCTCGGAAAATGCCTTCGCGTTGACCTCAGCCTCCAAAGCATGGAATCTAGCCGGCCTGAAAGCCGCACTGGCCTATGCAGGTGAAGAAGCGGCGGAAGATCTAGCTCGCATGCCCGAAGAAGTCAGCCACGGGCCGAGCCATCTAGGAATCATCGCACACACCGTCGCTTTCAACGAAGGCCGACCCTGGCTGGATGCACTGCTGCAGGGCCTTGATGATAACCGTGCCCTGCTTGGACGGTTGCTGAGGGAACATATGCCGCAGGTCGGTTACAAGGCTCCCGAAGGAACCTACTTGGCATGGCTGGACTTCAGTGGCATGGGCATGGACGAAGATAACCAAGACGGAAAACTGGCCACTGTGGCGGATTTGTCAGGTCCCGCACAATTCTTCCTCGATCGGGCTCAGGTTGCGTTGAGCTCCGGCCATGTCTTCGGGAACGGCGGCAGTGGACACGCGAGGCTGAACTTCGCGACCTCACAATCGATCCTCACTGACGGGCTGTTGCGCATGGCCAAGTCCTTGCGGACCCGTTCCTAGGGGGGCATTGGGCAACAGGTACGAGTCAATCGGCAGAGAGCGACGAATGATGCAGCACGCCGTGGCGCGACTACTGCAGAACTTTTACTCGAGGATTCGTAGTGGTTGCCCCTGGTTGTCGGAGTGAATTCACGGTGTCCAATTGGTCGCTTGCATCGCTCACTGGACGGTGGGGCTAGCAAAACACTGAATCAGTAGTTAGGCTGATCTAACTACTGAAGGATGGATGCAATGAATCAGAGTCCCGGCCGGCAACGCCCGGCGCGCGGTCGGTTAATGAAGGCCGCTGCGGAATTGTTCTATGCGCAAGGAATCGCGGCCACTGGGATAGATTCGATCACTGAGAGGGCAGGTGTTGCGCGCAAGAGTCTCTATAACAATTTCACGTCCAAGGACGATCTGGTGCTCTCCTATATTGGGGACCGGCACCAGGAGTGGCTGGATTTGTACGAGCTGCGGGCCAGCACAGCGGAATCCCCAAGCGACTTGGTGCTGGCAGTTTTCGACGCATATATCGATCATGCAAATGCCGCCTACGTCCACGGATTCCGCGGGTGCGGGTTGCTTAACGCCGCCGCCGAGCTACCTGCCGGGGCTCCCGGTCGTGTGGCAGTGCGGGAGCATAAGGAGCAAGTCGAATCGATCCTGAGCTCCGGATTGGCCAAGGTCTTCGCCCCGGACCGGGCCACCGGCCTGGCGGAGCAGCTGGCGTTCATACTCGAAGGCGCGGTAGCACGCGCCGGGCTTGAGGGTTCGGCTGAGCGATTGGTCCACGCCCGGGCGATCGCCGCTTCGATGGTGGACGCGGCGTGAAGCGCCAGAGGCTGCTAGCCTTCGGAGCAATTACTCTCACTTCAATCTTGTGGGGCACCACGGGTACCGCTGCAACATTCGCGCCAAACGCGGGGCCGCTGGCGATTGGTGCCGCCGCTCTAGGGATCGGTGGCATCCTTCAAGCCCTCATCGCCATCCCCGCGTTGCGCGCCAGCCGCACGCAACTACGTGCCAATGTTCCTTTGATAGCCATCGGTGCGGTGGCCGTGGCGATCTATCCCTTGGCTTTTTACAGCTCGATGCATCTGGCCGGGGTGGCGCTTGGATCAGTGGTTTCCCTGGCGTCAGCCCCGTTGGCCTCCGGTGTGCTGGAGCGGGTCGTGCAGGGTGCCCCGCTGAGTCGGTGGTGGATGCTCGCCGCCGGACTCGGCATAATCGGCAGTGCCCTGCTGTGCCTGTCCAAGATGACCCACGAACCAGCAGATACCGCGGCAACAATATTCGGCATCGGACTTGGTCTCGTTGCTGGAGCCACCTATGCCACCTATTCCTACTGTGCACAACGGCTCATGAGCCAGGGCATTAGTCGCTCCGCCTCAATGGGTGCTGTGTTCGGCACCGGCGGCGTCTTCCTAATGCCGGTATTATTCCTAACGGGTGCCCCACTTCTCGCCAGTACCCCAGCGTTCACCGTCGCAGCTTACATGGCATTGGTCCCCATGTTCCTGGGATACCTCCTTTTCGGTTTTGGCCTTTCCAGAATCAGTGCCAGTACGGCAACCACCATCACCTTGAGTGAACCGGCCATCGCGGCGGTCCTTGCTGTGGTAATTGTCGGCGAACGCCTCAGCAGCCTAGGTTGGACGGGCCTGGGCATTATCGCCATGGCCTTGGCCGTTCTAGCAATTGCACCCACCAATACGGAAGGTACCGCGACAAAATTCGGCGACCAAGGCAAAATGCATACAGTGGCGTAGCGCCCGAGAATGGAAGCCGCTGCTACCAGTCCGCCTGCCTTGCACAGGAGCCAATTCTCGATGGGGACGACCCGAATAGTCTCACGGTCTGGCAGAGGTAGGCCCAGAATGACATTTTTGAACGTCTCGTAAGCCGGTCGCCATACAGGACACTCGATCCGTTGGCCTGTTAAGTTTTCGAAACTCCGAGTTTTCAACGATTTCAGATTCCCATATACCCCGCCCGAGAAAATGCCCGGTGAAGGGGCCTTATACGGACGCCAAAAACGGTCGTTTATGACACACTGATCCGTCGCTCGACGCGAAAATTCTCGAGAGTTGAAAAATCAACAAATTTTCAAAGTCATTTCGTCGCAAAACACAGTGCCATAAACTATGCGTCGAAATAGTGACCATTCCACAAGTATTGATACATTTAGAGTCATGGGACACCTCCTCGGGTACGCCAGAGTCTCCACCGGCGACCAAGACGCACAACTCCAACACGATGCGCTCACCGCCGCCGGCTGCTATCGCATCTTTACCGACACCGCTTCCGGAGCACTCGAATCACGTCCCGAACTCGATAAGCTCCTGGATCAGATTCGCCCCGGTGACACTCTCGTAGTCTGGCGCCTCGATCGCCTAGGCCGATCCATCCGCCACTTGATCAACCACATGGATGCACTGCAACAGCGAGGCATCGAATTCAAGTCCCTGCAGGAGAACATCGACACCAGTTCTTCCGGTGGCCGGCTCGTGTTCAACATCTTTGCTTCCCTGGCAGAGTTTGAGAGAGACCTCATCCGCGAACGCACCAACGCCGGCCTACAAGCCGCCCGAGCACGCGGTCGCACTGGAGGGCGTCCGTCTTCCCTATCCACCGATAAGCTGCGTACTGCAAAGAGACTGTACGAGCAGAAGGACATGACCGTGACTCAGATCGGTGAGGTTTTGGGCGTTAGTCGCAGCACCGTCTATCGCGCACTAAGAAAAAATGCCTCTTCCCAGACAGTGCCCTGAGTAACGGAACGAATCTGCCTGAAGGCTTATAAAGGTAGACCATTAAGCCGACCCATCAATGCTGATTCTGGGCTTTCCCACTACCGCCGAGTTAAGGCCAATGCCCCTTTACTCGATCAGACATCGACTCTCGAAACGCCATTGCAGATAAACCCACGTCCGGGAGGAAGTAGCTACACTCAGTTACTACGGTGAAAGCCATTAACGCTGCAGCGATGAGTCCACTCAAAGACGCATATCTTAAAATTACTGGTACAAGAGTGATCTACGCAGGCTCCTAGATGCCGCTCTAGATCTTCCCGAGCTGATCTCCCATCTGGACTGGACCCAGTACAAAAGAACCATCGTGGGTCAGCTAGTAAGTGCGCTTTATTCAAACCAGAACGGTCCCGCGGACCGATCCACACACATTGGAAACGCGACTCCCGAACTGATGGCACAGGGTGAGGCATATCACTTATAGTGAGCACAATAGACGCTGGACCCAGCCCTAGCCTCGGAGGCGAACTTTGCTCAAAGCAATCAAGAGAATTTCAGGAGTAGGTCTATTTTGTGATGCGACAGGTGCGTCGCAAACAGACCTCTCCGAAGTCACATTGATCTACGGTGAAAATGCAAGAGGCAAATCGACCTTGGCTAGCATCTTCGGCGCGGCCGCTACGTCTGACCCTGCACCGATCAAAGAACGTGAAACGATCGATCAGGATTTAGCGCCCGAGGTTGAGTTCCTCTTGACCAGCGGAAAGACGGTCCGCTATAAAGACGGCTCCTGGAAAGGCGATGTCACGAATCTGCGCGTATTTGATGCGGAGTTCGTTGATCGAAACGTTCACTCTGGAAGTGTCATTGACGTTGCTCACCGCCGCAACCTCCTCACTCTCGCAGTAGGGGAGGAGTCAGTAAAAGCGAAGCGTGCTCAAGAAGCACTTGCTGCTAGGCGCACTGACGCAATGGCGCGGAAAGCGTCCAATGAGACCAGAATCGGAAAGATCAGTGGTTCGATGGATGTCCAGATGTTCATTGGGCTTCCGAAGGTTGACGACGCAGACAACGAGATCGTGGCAAAGCAGAAGCAGATCGCAAGCATCCTGGCACAACACTCGATTGCAAACCAGGAAAAGCCGCGACTACACGCTCTGCCAGAGTTTGATATTGAACTCTTGCTCGAAACTCTAGAGCGTTCTCTGGAGAACTTGCACGACGAAGCGGAGGCTGCGGTACGCGAGCACATAGGTGGTCTAGATAGCCCGGGGCTAGAGGCTTGGATTGCGAAAGGGGTGCAGTTTGCTGTCAGCGGAAGTTGCCCCTTTTGTGGTCAAGAAACCAGGGAGATAGATCTAATCGCTCACTATCGGAGCGTGTTTGACGATAAGTACAGTGAACTGAAGGCTGACTTAGAGGGATCGCTACGTTCGCTAGAAAAAGCGGTGCCAGCCGATTTGGTTCAAGAGTTCGAGAAGAATCTCGCGCAGGTAAACGGTGCGATCGAACTGTGGGTATCTGGAGGCCACATAGTTGCGGCGAGCGGGTCAAGTGACGGATCGGAATTAGAACGAGTCGCGAGTGCATTCCGAGACGCAGTTAGTGGGGCAGTCGCAGGAAAGCAAGTTGACCTGAACCACGTCCCGTCGGAGGACGAGATGAAGGAGCTGAGAAGCAGTTTCGATGCCTATATCAGTGTTTTCCGCGGCGAGAACACTATTGTGCAATCAGCACTGGATGCGATTTCGCAGTACTTGGCAACTCTTGGAACTCTGGACGCCAAAGCCGCTCAGGATGAACTCGCCAGGCTTGAGTCCGCGAAGGCGCGGCATTCCAAGGAAGGAAACTTACTCGCCGCGGAACGCCAGACCATTCTCGCGGAACTAAAAGAGATCGAAGCAGAGGCAAAGTCTGCGCGCGAGCGAGAGCGAACCGAAATGGGTAAGTCGTTCGACAAATATGCCGAGAGAATCAATCATCATTTGAACGCCCAAAATGCTCGGTTTACGATAGAAGACGCAGGAATGGTCTACACAGGCGGACCTCCCGGGACGACCTACACCATAAAGATGCGCGGGCAAGTGGTCAAACTCAAAGGCGATGCCAATACCTTCAAGACCGCTCTCAGTGAAAGCGACAAGAGGAGTATGGCGTTCGCGTTCTTCCTAGCATCGACCCTTGACGATCCTAACCTCTCTGACAGGACCGTGGTCGTGGATGATCCAATGAGTAGCCTTGATCGCAGGCGCCGAAGCAAGACCCTTAGGTACTTAGCGGATATCGCACTTAAATGCGAACAGTTAATCGTGCTCGCACACGATCCAAGATTCTTGCTGGATCTTGACAGCGAAATCCGGAGACTGAAGAAACACCACGCGAGTGACGGCGGTATGCACAAGATTGCACGCACGCACCTAAAACTCGCGTCGGTAAAAACTGATCCGAATCTCGATCCGTACACAGATTTCATTGGCTGCGACCTCGCGACCGAATGCGAATCTAAATACGCTCGTAACTACCGCACCGTTTCAGACTTCGTGGCGGACCCAACGAACGATCACAAGAATGCTGCTGAGGCTGTCCGACCGCTCCTGGAAGGGTATCTGCACCGCCGCTTCCCCGGTCTCTTGAAACAAAACGGAATGCTCGGTGATTCGCTCAGCATGATTGAAAAGTCGAGCGCGCCTTCCCCGCTAGTGATCGCGAAGGATCAACTGGACGAAATGTACGACGTAGGTTACTTCGGTAACAATCCTCACCATGATGCGGATACGGACTACCAGCCGCCACTTCCTAGTCACGATGAGGCGTACGGGTACGCAGAAAAGTGCCTCAAAATAGTCCACGGACAGCGATAGCGTTCATCGGGGCTGCGCAGGTTGCCTACGAGAGATCTTGCAACAGGGCGTTTGGATCTACTTCAAGTACGCCGGCGATGGCGGGGAGGGGACTCGCGTGCGGAACACTCAAACCGCGCTCTATGCGGTTCCATGAAGACAGTGCAAGTCCCATCGCATGCGCGCAGGCTTCTTGCGACAAACGCGAAGGAGTCGCCTCCCCCAACGCCCTCACACGCACGCCAAAGGCGATGGCGAACTTCTGGTCGTTCTTCTGCTCATTCATTTACCCCACACTGTATCTGATTCGGCGCAAGTGCTAGATGAGCGTCATCATCCCGTTCGCCGGTAAGGTCGTTGGATCAATAGTGATTCTGGTACTGAGCATCGTTGCCGTAGTTCTGGTGGTGCGGAGGGCGGGCACCGTTCAGTACGGCAATAGCATCGTGGTGCAGAACCCCCTGTGGACGCTGATCTCACTGGGCATCGCTATCGCATGCTTCATCCTGCAAATCGTCTTCTTGGTGTTCTTCTTCGCGCTCGGAGGCCAGTAATGAGGCGTCTGAAAACTCATAGGTTGCAAGACGTCTCATCGCACGCCACTCCCCCGATAAAAAATCGGCGGAAACTCAACGGTCCGAAATTCTCGCAACTATGTATCGCAACCAATGACGTAGAATTATGTCTACAACATTAGTTGCGAGACACCTCTGAAGGACCGATGACCAAACTGATCGGATATGCGCGCGTATCCACCAAAGCCCAGGACGCCGGCCGGCAAATCCAAGACCTCCTCGCCGCCGGCATCCGCCGCGATGACCTCTACACCGACCATGGACTCTCCGGTGCATTGGCGAAGCGGCCAGGACTCGATAAGGCGCTCGAATCATTGCACCCGAACGATACCCTCGTGATCACCACCTTGGACCGGCTCGGACGCTCCACCCAGAAAATGCTCGAACTCGCCGAACAGCTACGCGAGCGCAATATCGGGCTGCGGGTCCTGAACCTCGGCGGTGGCGACGTGGACACCAAAACACCCATGGGCGCCATGGTCTTCACCGTCATGGCAGCACTCGCCCAAATGGAACTGGAGATCAAACGCGAACGCATTACCGATTCCGTCACCAAACGCCGCACCACCGGCGGGGACCTCGGGGGCCGACGCCCCACCTTCACCGAATCCCAAATCCGCACCGCAGCCAAGCTCATCCAGGCTGGCGAACCAGCAACCCAAGTAGCCAAAGACATGGGAATGTCCCGCGCAACCCTCTACCGCAGAATCAAATCCAACAACCTATAGATATTCCGAAAACAAAGGCATGACGGAGCATCCCTCTTTTCATAGAATTTCGGCTTTCGGATCAAGTTCGCCTATTTGCGGTATATCGATAACCTTCTGATTTGTGGCGGCGTGCTGTATCTACGAGTCACCCTTTTTTGTGCTATCAAAAGGTATGGGGCAGATTATCGCGACGAAGCGGACCACACTCTACAGAATGCTTGAGGGGACCACCCTCATAACGGCCTTGACGGAGGAACGCAGGGAAACTGATGACTACTTCACCGTCACGGATCTAAAGCTAGAGCAACAACCCGCCCGTCTTGTTGCCGGATCAATCTCGAACAGGGCCAAATGGGCGACAGATCTCAAGACTTTAACTGGCCAGGCCGTAGAATTGTGGAACAGCTCCCCGGGTGCAGTTCTCCTAATCCAAGACAGCAGCCATGCAATCTGGGCTCTAACGTGGGGCACAGGGTTCCATTTTCTTGATTCTGAAAAAATCGATTTCGGATTCGGTTCCGGCGTCGTCGCACGCTCCGCTCTCCCTTCAGAAGTGAAGTCCCTAACCAAAACTGTGCTCGATCATCGAGCTCGTGTTGACCGCAGTTCTATGCCCAACGGCAGCACTATTAGGGACCTCGGCGTTGATGGTTACGGCGAGGTGGTTAGCAGGATTGAAGCCAAAGCCAGAATTGAAGATCTGGCAGTTGGCGACAAAGTGATCCAGCTCCGAGCTGCCGACTCGTTGAACCTTCCTCTAGCAAAATCGGGCAAGGAACTGCTTTTGGACCTTAAGGTCCTTGAGGAGTTATCGAACCAGCCTGTACTTCCAGGTTTAGAGAGCTTGGAACAGCTCACTGCACTCAAACCTAAAGACAGCAAGGTCTCTGCCCTCGATCAAAAGCTCGTTGAAGCCTTCAGATCTACATCGACAAACCGTTTGGGCATCTCGTGGCCACATGACCGTCTTGATGCCTATGGACCTGTGGTGAGTGCCAAAGTTAACGGTTTAGGAGATCGAAAGCGTCGCGTATTTGAACAGACACCCGAAATCAATGAAGTTCGCGGTTGGTTTGCAGACGTAGCCGAAAAAGAGATCCTTGACCGTTTGAAAACCGTGAAGATCGAGCTACATAGTGAAGCCGACCCGCAGGCAAACACATTAGTGTCGGTCCCGGTTCCTCTACGTCGTTGGCTTGCCTTTGAAGTTGAAGAAGACGGTCAACGTTTCTGTCTGCACGATGGGAACTGGTACAAGATGGATGATAAATACCTTGCCCGGATCGACGAACGTGTTCAAGAGATACTGTCCCAGCCAGCGTCGCAGACAATGCCACCATGGGGCGAAGAATACGAAGACGCCTACAATAAACAGGCAGCGAAACATCTTTCCGGCTATTGCTTAGACCGGAAAATGATCACTACGCCGCTGCACTCCCGCGGGGGAATTGAACCATGCGATGTATTCGTCGCACCCGGCACACTGATCCATGTAAAGCGTGGCCGATCATCTGCCGATCTCAGTCATCTTCTTGCGCAAGGGCTCGTATCAACGGATGCCTTGGCACGCGACGAGAATGCACGCAAAGCGTGGAAAGACAGGATTTGGAAAGAGAGCCAGGGTCAAGTCGCAGACGCTCAACTAAAAGAAGTAATCCTCGCCATTGGCAGTCAGCATCCAATTACGGTTGATAATCTCTTCACTTTCACCAAGGTGAATCTGGTGAAGCAGTTCGATGCCCTTCGCTATCTGGACGTTCAGGTACGTGTCACGACCATCGGCTCCCCATCGCAAAATTCATGATTATAGTTTCTCCGGTGGCAATCGATAGCTAAGGGTAATCTTCCGCAGGACCCAGATGTAGGTAATGTGTCAGACTACTGGTCAAGCCCGAAAGCTTCAGAAACCTGATCGATAGTGAACTGACTTCGCAGTTTGGTCGCCGTATTCTGATTGGCGAACATCCCGGGCTTCCAAAAACCTTGCTCCCGGGACACTGCGTGAGTCCATTGAACGGGCACGGCCCATTCAGCTAAATCATCTTCTTGGTCCCCATCGTGACGATACGATCCCACGAGGGGAAGTGCTGTCAGTGCTGTCTCGGTCCCGTCGTACAGGACCGTGGTCTCATCAAACCGTTTCGCTTCACCAAGTACCGTGCCCACTCCGACGTACCCGTTTTTGGGGATACAGGTAAATACACGGGCGCCAGGCGTGAGATTCTTCAACGTACGCGAGAACCACTTCTCTCCCCCGGCGGATACGAACCCGTATTTCATTCCGTCAGCCCATTGTCTTCCGTCGGATGAATCGCCGAAGGAGACATACCAGTCCTGGCCATTCCACGGCTCACGAGATTTGCTCTTCCGTGAGGTAGCGGCCGAGATGGCGGGTTGCACTTCGTGCTCTACGAGCCAGGTGCGGGCAAGGTACGAGGCCCCGTTGTCGTGGAAGTGCCGGAAGAACACCACGTTGATCGGAACACCGAAGTCTTCGTTCAGGAACCGCACGATCCGCTCCGTTGCGGCATCAACAGATGCTGCAACAATAGTGAAAACCTGGGCGGTGTTCACCTCATCCGGCAGTGTACCGCCGAACTGTTCGTTGAAGGCTTCTTCCAACGCAATACCAGGACGATAGTTGGCGAAGATCTTGGTGATCTCTGCTCGACCCAGCGTGGCGACCCAAGAGCCGTAATCCAGCGTCTGCGCGGTGACATCGCGCGGTGTCCGATCCCGCTTGAGCTCGATCACATGGACTGCAGCAGTCTCATCGACCGCTAGCAGGTCAATGAAACCTCCATGAGCGGTCGGCACCTGGCGTCCAATAATCAGCAGAGTTTCACCCAGCATCGTTGGATCAGACTCGATATAGGACTCCAGCTGGGCTTCCAACCCAATAGCGGTGGGCGTGATGCGCGTGAGGTGCTTTCCGTCAGCACGCCATAATCCCATCTCCATACCCATTAGGAACGCTCCACAAGACGCTGCACGGCAGGATCGTACACGTAGTCGGTGATTTCGCCGGACATGATCATGCTGATCGCTTGGTTGATCACGTTCAGTGGCACGATAAACCATTCGGAGGGGTCGTAGTTTTTTCCCGCGCGATCGATTTGGGTGATATCCAGGCGGACTGAGGCGAAGACTCGGTGCAGCAGATGCTCTAGCGCCGAAGCACGCAAGTTGTATGCCCGGTAGTCGGCCACAATTTCGACCGGTGCCATCAAGTACGTGGGGCTGCCTGCCGCGTTCGCGATGCGCTTTTCGACCGTGGTGGTGCTGAACCCGATCTTGTGCAGGTTCTGGATCGAGGACACCTGTGGATCAATGCTTAATGAGCGAAGCACATAGACATGGCCGGATTCCTGATCCTCATCCCCCACCTCTGAGGCATCATGACCGGTGCGCACCACGGCTTGCCCATCACCTTCGTGCAGACGAATCGACAGCGACTGCCGATACATGGAAGATTCCGTCCCATTTTCGAAGATGACTCTCAAGCGTTGCTTCTGGCGTGCTTTACCACCAACTTCATGCACAGTGCTCTCGCCTACTTCAGCTACGAAAAGCATGACCCCGTTGAGGACAAAGAATTTTCCAGCGTCGATCGTGTGCGCACCTGGGAACTGGACTAGCTTAAAAGCACCTTCGGATAGCTCAGTATGCTTCGCCTTGAACAAAGGTTCAAAAGCTTCGAAACCGACAGCTTTCTTGCGTTTGGCAACCGATTCCGGAGCATCGGCAGTTCGCCGCTGCGGCAGGTCAGAAACGTCGAGAAGACCCAGCTCATCATCCAACAGATCCAACCCATCCGAGCTCAGCAACTCGTCCAGGGATTCCGGTGTTTCCGAGAATTCAAGCAACCCCGCGTCGTCCAGAGGCTTCAGTGCAGCGATTTTCTCTTCACTGGCCAGAATTCCTTCCAGTCGGGCACCGAGCTTACGCTCGGCAATCTCCCGAGTCGTGGAACTGGGTAGACGCCCATGAGACTTGTTGAACTCGACAATCTCCAAGAAAGCACGCTCCAACCGCCCCTGGGCGGTGATCTTCCTCGGCTTCTCAGGAGTATCAAGCAGCCCATCCAGATCAGAATCAATCAGCGACTGAATATCCAACACCGACTCAACGGCCTCAGAGCTTGGGGTCTCGTTCTCTTGTTCGCTCATGCTTCGTCGCCCACCTGTGTTGCTCGCTGCTGCGCCAAATGCTGCTGCTTCTTCCGCTGCAAGAACAACAACGCTTCAGCGTATCGCTTCTCCGTCGGGTCCTCGCTACGCACGTCGGGCTTACGCCCATTGACCTTCACCCAGGCCTGAATTTTCGGCCACAGCTGCAATGCTTCTTGCTCCGTAACCTCAACCCGGGTCGCGGTGATGGTATCCGAAATAATGCGCAGCACATTCGGGGTCACCGATTTACTCATCACTTCAAAGGCCCGCTGGAACGGATTGACCGAATCGATCAGGTTGATATCAATGTCATCGATATTGACGAACTTCTCCGCCATCCTTATGATCCGCTTGTCACCCACAGTTCGAACTTCACCATTCTTAATCACAGAATCAACCACGACCTGCTGACGGACTTCCTCAACCTGGGCTTCGGTCAGATCCGGGTATTTCTCACGGATGATCTTCGGAATCAGGACCTTGTTCGTCGTTTCCGGATCCAGGCTGCCGGCGGCCGCCTTGGCAAAGGTGTCATCCTGCAGGATCGTAGCCTTCAAATCGTTCAGATCCGTTGTCACGATCTGCTTCACCCGCGCAGTGGAAGGCTCCTTGAACCCCTTGATTTTCAGCTCGCCTGGCTTCGGTTCATCATCGTTGTCCCGCTTGGTCTTGAACGTGAAGTTCGGCGCCAACACCTGCTCCATCAGCAACGACGCAGTAATCGCTTTCAAGATGTTGTTGACCGACAGTTTCACCTCATCGGTCGCAGCATCAGGCTGGGCAATCAGGTTAGTGAACTGCGCATGGGACTTGCCCTCACTATCACGCGTCACCCGCCCAATGATCTGGATGACCTCAGTGAGCGAAGCCCGGTACCCGACGGTCAGCGCGTGCTCGGCATAGGGCCAGTCAAACCCTTCCTTCGCCATACCCAACGCAATAATGATGTCCACCGCATCACGATTCTTTGAAGCCGTGTGTGCCAGGTAGTGCAGCGTGTCTCCGCGCTTCTTCTGGTCCGTGTCATCGACCAAATCAGCCACCCGCACCATCTGTCCGGTGTCCCGACGGCGCACACTGATGATCCCGGTGTCAGGATCGGTGCTTTCAACCTGGCCGATGGCATCGATGATGAACCCGACCTCTTCGATCTTGTCCTTGGTGGACTCCCCCGAGTTCACGTTCGGGATATGCACGATCGTCTTCTTGTCCAGGTCGAGGACTTCCTCGATCGCCTCGGTGTACCGGCCCTGGTAGAAATGGTGGCCTATACCCAAGGAATGCAGGTACTCGTACCCGTTGAGCTGGTCATAGTAATTGAACGTCACCGGGGTGAACTTCGCTTCATCCTCCGGAGACAACACCGGCACAGAATCCCCACGGAAGTAGGAACCGGTCATGGCGACGATATGCACGTCCGACCCGTTCATCACATCACGCAGCAGAGCACCCAGGCGTGAGTTCTCCGTATCAGCAGAGACATGGTGGAATTCATCGATCGCCAACACCGCACCGTTGAACGCTTCGGGGGCGAGCTTCTCGAACGCGAAGCGCAGCGTCGCATGAGTACACACCAACACCGCATCGGGACCCTGAAGAAACTTGATGAACGCATCCACCTTGCCCGCCGAGGAACCGGCATCGCACAGGTTGTGTTCTTCCTTGATGTCCCAGTCAGCCCAGAAACCGAACTTGGTCAGGTTCGTGGATGCGAACGACGCACCGATGGAGCGTTCTGGGACAGCGACGATGACCTTTTTGCGGCCTTGGTTGTAGAGCTTGTCCAGCGCAACGAACATCAGCGCACGGGACTTACCGGAGGCCGGCGGAGCTTTCACCAGCAAGTGCTGGGCCTCGCGCTGGGCGAACACCCGTTGCTGCATCTCACGCATCCCCAACGCATCGGTATTCACTGACGCCTTCGTCTGGGCGTAGGAGACGTTGACGATGTTCAATGGCTTCTTCATCGCGTTCACTTGGCTACTGCTTTCTTCGGCGCACGAGACTTCTTGACCGGTGCTTTCGCTGCCTCTTCAGCGCTCATCTGCTCATAGAGGGCAAACAAATCGGACAGGCGCTGCTCGTCCGTCTCATAGGGCTTCTTGGAATAGATCGAATCCACCAGTGCGTCCACCGCAGCGTGCGCATCCCGGAGGTCCTGGGGCATCACATCCGGGTCATACAACTCAGCCAGCGTTTTCTCACAGTGGTACTCACGCACATCCAACACCCGCAGAGCCGCAACCGTCAGCTTCTCCTTCATCGCATCGGATAAAGGAGGGACCGGGAAGTTGTTGTAAACAATCGTGTTCGAGTAACGAATACGATCTTCGAGTGCTCCAGCTACCGCCCGTGTCCATGACATGTGAATACGGGAAACGATAAGAGCAAACGTCCACGGTTCTGCTCCGTAAATTGCACTTGCGGAGTCCCCGATGACAGTGTCCGGACCCAGATAACCCATAGGAATATATTTACGACGCTCCGATGAGTGCCGAGGAATTAAAATTGATTCCGTGGGGCGATACCTAACTTCCGCGAACCGCCATGGCACTTGTGCGAGTTTTTGAGTTGCCGGGCGTCCGCTCTTAGCCCGGTGTTCGTAGACTCTTCGTATCCGAAGATCCAGCTCGAAGATTTGGCGCGCTTCTTGAATGTTGTCCTCAGTAATCCAAATCGCATACTTTTCAATTCCATCGATAAATTCCTCGGTGCCAGTAAAATTTTTCGTGAATTTAAGTATGCGCTCGTCGGCACTGATAATGCGCTGCCGCTCATGCGACTTCAGCAAGAAATTGCCAGCGTCGTTCGGCATACTACCGTTAGAGATCGGTGGCAGCGATGACAGAGGCTTTCTTCGGTCAGTTATAAAAACATTGCTACCATCGGCAAGGTATCCGTTGATATTCGTCGCAGAGATTTCAAGCCCTTCAGCAAATATGACTTTCTCTCGAGAGTGAACGTTCCGCAAATTGATAACACATACCGTGACACCAGCATTTCGTTTCGCATTATTGGTCCATTTGAAGGATGTGTACGCATATCCGATTTCAAGGCCTAAGTCGAAAATTAGCGGAAATAGAAGACGAACCTGCTGCCCCTGAGTGATCGAGTTCGTCGTTACAAAGGCTAACTCTGCTTTACTTCGTTCGATGTAGTCAGCTCCCTTGACGAACCACAATGCGATGTAGTCAAGGTTCTTACTGTAAGGACGACGACCAAAAACGAAGTCATAGTCTTCCTTCTGCTCTTTCGTCTGAACTTTTGAACCCACGTATGGCGGGTTTCCGATGAGGTAGATCTCACCACCGTCATTCGGACAGACCATATTCCAATCGACGCGCGTAGCGTTGCCTTGCACGATTTGCCCGGCTTCTTTCAAAGGGATCAGTTCAATCTTGAGGTTGAACTTCTCGAAGAATTCAGCGTTCATCTGATGCTTGGCAATCCACAACGACAGGATCGCGACTTCTACCGCGAAGTCGTCGATCTCGATCCCGTAGAAGTTCTCAATATTGATACGGGACTCCAAGGAGATCCGCTGGTGTTTGACGCTCAAATCACCGAGACGTTCAAGGACAGCGTGCTCTAACCGACGCAATTCCTTGTACGCGATGACCAAGAAGTTTCCTGACCCACAGGCCGGATCGAAGATTTTGATCTTGCCGATCCGGTCCAGGAGCTTCTCTAACTGGGGCACCGAGTTGTAGGCGTTGCCGAATTTTTCCTTCAGTTCGTCCATGAACAGCGGCTCAATGGTTTTCAGGATGTTCGGTACCGAGGTGTAATGCTGCCCCAGGTTCGATCGCTTACCAGGGGTGACGATCGCTTGGAACATCGACCCGAAAATATCTGGATTGATCTCACGCCAGATCAACGATCCGGCCTCAATCAACAGTTCACGTGCTTTCTTCGTGAACTGAGGGAGAGTCTGGTCCGCGGTAATTTGGAAAAGCCGGCCATTGACGTACGGGAACGCTGCCAGATGAGCAGGTTTCGCAGAGGCGAATTGCGTATCCAACGCAGTGAACAGGTCAGTAAGGAATTCAGCAACATCCGAACCATCAGTTTGGGTATGCGAGCCCACAGCGTTGGTGAACTGGTTCTCGGTAAAGATTCCGGTGTCTTCGGCGAAGAAGCAGAACAGCAACCGCGTGAAGAACGTGTTCAGAGCATGGCGGCCCGTAGGGTCATCGAAGAGCCCAGGATTGGCTTGGAGAAGCTCGTCGAAGAGTTTGCCCATGCGTTCTGCCGCTTTGACATCAGCGTGTGCTTCGGCAGCATACTGGGCTTTTTCCATGCCCGCCCAGGGAAGGAAGAACGTGAAGTGCTGATCGATCTCCCGGATGGGGATCATCAGAGTCTCATTCGTCTTGGTATCGATTGCCACCAGTTCGGCGAAGTCGGTGACGATGACGAACCGGGTGTTGTAGCGCACCACTGTCGGGGACGTGCGGAGTTCTTCAATGACCGTGAGAGGGTCCTTGGTGGTTTCCTTGAAGTAGACCACATTCTTCTGGGCCACTTCAGTCGTTGGATCTTCTGCAACGTTCAAAGAGCCATTGCGCAACCGGGTGATATTGCCCTGGGCTCTGCCATAAGCCGCCAGCAGGTCGAAGATGAATTCCCGAGTGTAGGCTTCCTGCCCCCCGATGGGAGCGACACGTTCCTCGACAGCTTTGAGGTTGAGCTTTACCAAAGCAACTCCTTCTACCGAGCCCCTGGCTTCGGCCTCATGACAAACCCTTGCACATCACAGCGAAAACAGGGGAGCGGGATTCGCAAGGCGCACCTACCCGAATCTTACCGGTGTGCTGGGGCAACTTGATATTCCACGACCTTCAAAGAGGCACCTCGAACTCCTGCGGTGCTGGAAGAAGAATGAGTTCGCAAATGTCCCGGAAACGCTAGTTCGATCTTTTAGTCAGCCTCGATATCGGTACCTGGTTCCGGGAAACTGAAAACAGCAAGATCGTGCCATTCACGCGCACAGCTTTGATGTCGCGGTCTTTCAACCCGAAAACGATCGTTTTTGAATCATCTACACTACTCAAAGCATCGACTGTTCAAAATTTTTTAATTGCGCTCAATACCTCGTCAAATACGGATTAAATGTTAAAGCTCAGTATAAGCTGATCAATATGATTGACTAAGGCAACTAACAGATCGATGGGTGAAACTTTTGAAAAAATCACTTCAATTGCTCTCGGCGCTCTTCTGCTAGGTAGCTCGTTGCTGAGCGCGCCAGCTAATGCAGCCCAGATGGAGCCAGAAAATTTCGTAGAAACACAGGCAGTCCCAGCCTATGCTGTCGGGGAAAGTGGAGAACGGTTCTACTTTGACAACATTGAACAGAAGTTAGGGGTCGCGCAACCCGCAGCATACTGGTCACCCTGTGGCGTTTTCGATAAGAACGAAAAGCTCGTCAGAACTTTCAGTAGGCAAACGGTTAAAGGAGTCTCGGGACGTACAGCCTATCTACGTTGTGGCACAAACAAAGTCGTCAAAGGTAAAAATATCGGTTGGGGCTATCGGCATATCAAAGCTGGCCACATGAACGACTGGAACAACCAGGCGGAATCCTTAGGTGCGAACTGGAGGGACTTCGCGGATTGGGCAACAAACGAAGCCTTAAAATGGTCATGCCTAAAGAAATACCAAAGCGGCAATAAAACTATTCGGTACGGTGGGGTTTATGAACTTCGAGATTCCCGTGGGCGGATCATAAAAAAAGTCGGCGTCACGGCATCAGTTTCAGCCACAAATTCCCGTCTCATCACATCTCATCCCGACAGTGTGAACCGAGCTTGCGGTAAATAATCAAGCTTCGCTGGTAAGTTCTAACAAGAAGGGCTATGGCGCATGTGCGCCATAGCCCTTCTCAGTCTTCTGCTTCTATTCTCATACTTGCCCCGTACATGGTTCCCCGTGAACCAGTGAAAGTATGAAGAGCTGCTATCAACTCCGAGAACGCATACTGTTCGCCGCCGGTAAAGCCTCGCGGCATTCTAATCCCGTTCAAACCGGCAAGTTCATTTTCCGTAACCCTCCATTTGACGACCGCCGTGCCATTATCGTCAAAATTGGGATATTCGATATAGATTCCCCACGGAGTTAGGCGAGCTTCATACCCACGTTCGTTCACTAGGTAATCAACATACCTTTGACGCTTAAATGTCTCCATAGAATAATCCTAAGTCCTCCAAGCAAACAATCTAGTTACGGTAGCGAAGATCTCTGATAATGAATTCCGACAGGTTACGATTGCGATGGACCCAAGGATCTTTTTTCGCCACGAACTGTCATTGTTAGAGCTTTCTCACAGTTAGCATCATACGAACCCCAGCAGCGCCAAGGGTTAACTCTGATACCTCCACGTGGTCTTACTCCTTTAAGATGATGTGCCCATGATAGGTGTTCCTCGTGGCCTGGCAAGTGATATTCGCTTATCAGAGGCCATGCACGGGCCACGATCCGCCGTCGAAGGAGAACTCAGGTACCGCAGCTTGTGGCTTGTGTGCGGGAGGTCGTTTGGTTCCTGCTGTCCACGTGGGTGCAGGAAAAGCAGCGCAGCGATTGGGCTTTTGCTGTGCACAGGTGGGCAGGAGGCTTAACCGCGATGCCCTGGTTTCGTCGCGGTTGATTCGGCTTCGGGTAGGGTTTCCATCCAGCAGGTCGCGTTGATCGCGACCTGTAGCGCTGCCAGGGCTTGGGCGACGGCTGGTTTCGTGTCGGGGTAGTCCTTGTTCCACGAGTCGGTGCTCATAGTGATGCGGCCGGTCTTCGCGAGGTCTTCCAGCTCGTTGGCCAGCGCTTTGAGGTCTTCGTAGATCTCTGAGGCGTTGCGAGTCATGGTTCCTGTCCTTCGGTGGTGGGGTACGGAGGAAGATTATCGAACGTCACCGACAAGTGCGGCAACCACGTCCCGTAGGTCTCCCCTTTCTCGTCCTCCCAGACCACGTGCACTAAGTGCGGGGTGCGGGCGGTGGCCTGTCCGTGAATTTGTGGGGTTCCGGTGGGCGTATGAATGAGAGCGGTTACGGCTTGATGTGGCTGGATGGGGTGGCCTGGGTAGTCTCCGGGCTGTAGCCGCATCACTCGATAGGGTTTGCTCTGGTGAGTGAAAACGTCCCAGGGGTTCGGTACCGGGGGTGAGGTTTGAGCGCGGCGGCCGGGGGAGCTGGCGGCGGAGGCCGCCGCGCGCGATTTCTGCAACCGCT